>JAMCUF010000037.1:7204-55153 GCA_023381755.1 Deltaproteobacteria bacterium | reverse complement strand
AGCTAAGTCGGATATTTAATTAAGGGTAGTTGGATTCGAACCCGTAAGCCCGAAGGGCGTCAGAGGGTTCGTCGCTTTTAGCGTCCAAAAGACGCTCATCCCTCTCTCTCCGCCAGTTAAAACGCAATATAAGCTAAGTCGGATATTTAATTAAGGGTAGTTGGATTCGAACCCGTAAGCCCGAAGGGCGTCAGAGGGTTCGTCGCTTTTAGCGTCCAAAAGACGCTCATCCCTCTCTCTCCGCCAGTTAAAACGCAAGCCATTGTTACCCCTAAATCATAAAAAATTATTTATTCCGTATTCATCCAAAAGCCTGTCTTTTAATCCAGAATTCCTTACCTCTTCCTTTGAATTTATAGCAATGCTAAATGCCCTAAACGTTCCAAAGATAACAACATTTTTCTTTCCCCTGGTAATAGCCGTATATAATAAATTTTTCTTTAACATCAAATAGTGGGCCTGATGAAATAATATAATGACATTATCAAATTCACTGCCTTGAGCCTTATGAATCGAAAGGGCGTATGCCAGCGATATATTCTCGAAAATATCCAGAAAGTCATATTTAACCAATTTTACCGCCCCTTCATTCCCGGTGCTTATTAAAGCGCTGTTTTGACAAGCGTGCATATCCGGCATGCGCCTGCCGGCATCCATAAAGTTTACCGCCCTGTTCCGGTGTCTGACGACGCTCGTGAAGTTGCTTCGAAACTTGCTGCCGGTTTTATTTTTATCTTCAGCAAAATTCCCATAATTTGAAAAATTAACGGTTAAGCTTTTTGCCGCGTGGTCGATATCGACTATATAACCCGTATCGCCGTTAAATACATCAAAGTCGTAATTATTTTTTTTCTGCATCACCTTATCGTATAATCTAAACTGAACGCCGTTACAAATAAAGATATCTTCGGCAGATCCCGCTGCCGGCAAGGGGTTGAATATATCCTGCAACACATTATTCAGGTTAAAATACCCTAAATCCCCTTTCCTCATAGGGGTAAGAATCTGGATATCGTCGAAGATACTTACCGGAACCGCAAGGCCGGCGGCGGGTCTCATTGCTGCATGCGCATCTCCGGCATTATCCGTTTTTTTACCAATCCTTTTGTCGCTGACCCTTTTAACAAAAAGGGTAAAATCTTTTAAAAGCTCATTTTTCCCCTCTTTGGGCGCGTCGTATTCTCTTTTATATTTAATTATAAATGAACCGTCGCCGGCGCTTCCGGCAGGTGCGGTGCTTTCGCCCTTGCCGGCGCTCTTTTTGGAGGTTATAAACCCTTTGTTGCTTAAAAGGTTATGAGCGTTTATATTTATCAAGCCACCCTCGTTTTGCCTGAATACCTTTGTTAAGAACGTTACCGGAAAAAATGTCTTGATTTTAAAGCGGTCGCCGGGATCGGAATATATTAAATCCCTCAAAACATCGCCCGGGCTAACCGACGGTATTTGATTTACGTCTCCCACAAAAACTAAATTTGCGGCATCCTTTACGGCTTTCAACAATTTATAAAAAATGATTACATCAACCATACTCATTTCATCTATAACAATAAGGTCGTGCGGAAGCCTGTTGTTTTCATTATAAGTAAAAAAAGATTCGTTAGTCTGCCTGTCATACTGCGCCTTTAAAAGCCTGTGAATGGTCGAAATATCCGTCCCGTTTCCGGTATCTTCCGCATGCTCCGGGTTTACGATATCCGAAAGCCTTTGTGCCGCCTTTCCGGATAATGAGGTCAGGGCTATCTTTTTCTCTTTGCATAAGTTTACAATAGTCTTTATTACGGTGGATTTTCCCGTGCCGGGGCCCCCGGATATAATGGAAACTTTATATCGTAAGGCGTTTAATACCGCAATTTTTTGTTCTTCCGTAAGGGATATTCTATTTTCATCGCGCTCGAGATATTTATCCAAGGCCTCTGCCGATAAAGTTTTATTTGGGATTGGCGGCGGGTTAGGCGCGGCCTGCCGGAATGGGTTGGCATTGGCCTGCTCTTCGCTGGCATTTGCGTTTGCATTATTATTGCCGTTGTTATTGCCACCGTCCGGGTAAATATCGTTTTCCGCAACCGGCTTCACGTATTTCGCAATCCTTTTCAACTCTTTTGCCGCTCCCAGCTCGCAGTAATAATAAACCGGCAGGTATATCCTTACATGCCTTATTTGATTATCATCTTTAACATTACTAAAATCCGAGGCGCCTCCGCCGGCAAAGCATTTAAACCCCGGAGCTTCCTTGAAATCCAATAATATCTTTTTTTCCTTTATCAAATCGTTCAGATAATTTTTCAGATCAAATTCCTTTAAATCCCCTATGATTTCTTTAATCCCATCCATGATATCCCTATAGTAAACATAAGAGTTTCCGGAACTCTCGCAAATCTGGTTAATAATATATTTTATGGCTTCTTTAACCCTGTTGGGGTCATTCCTCTTTATGCCCAACTTTTCTGCCATAATATCCGCCTTTTTAAACCCTATCCCCTTTATCTCGGTAAACAAATACGGGTTTTCCTTCGCAATTAAGACCGATTTATCCTGAAATTGATTATAAACGGCTTTAATCTGGTAGTCGCTAAACTGATACGGTTTAAAAAACATTACGGCTTTTCTTAAACCGTAACTTTCCTTAAGCCCTTCCAAAATGGTGCCGAGTTTAACCGCGCCTATTCCATTAACGTCCCTAAGTCTTTCCGGTTCATTATCTATTATGTCCAATGTCTTTTCTTTGAATTTTTCATAAATCTTACCGGCGGTAGCTCTTCCTATCCCTTTAAAAATATTCGACGATAAGTATTCGATTATTGCCGTTCTTGTGTTTGACGCTGAGCTTTCATACTGGGTAAAATTAAACTGATAGCCGTATTTTTTATGGTATGCAAATTGTCCTTTCAACTTTATTTTCAAATCTATTAGCGGCTTGTCAAAAAATACGCCCGATGCGGTTATAAACTTGCCGTTTGAAAAAACATTAAGAATGGTGAAACCGGTTTCCGTATTTTGAAATACAACCCTTTTTATAATGCCGGCTATCGTTCTGGCGCTCCCCCCTCCCCGCAAGCCGCTTGTGCCGAAGGCATCTGCTTTGGGCTTTGCTTCCGCAATATCCCCCGATGTTTTGTTCCTGTAAGTATTACTATAAGTATTATCGGTTTCGCCCATATTACCAATACCCATATTACCCATATTATTTAATTTATATTATTATATAACAATTATAACATCAATTTTTATCAGATTTTATTAAATTGAAGCGGATGTGGTCGGAACAACATGAAAGGATACGTTGGGAAGGCCGTCAATTAACTTATTCACTATGCTTTGTTTTAAAAATTTACTTATTAAACCGGCCTTTTCATTTGTAGCGCCTATAACAACATGGGAGATGTTATTGCTTTTAATAAAATCTATGACTCCCGATACTATATCGTTTGCCTGAAAACTGAAAACTGCGGCGCCAAGATTCTCGGCTATGGAGATATTTTTTGCAAGCGCCTGATCATAGTTTTCGGGCTTATTCTTATTCCTGCTTTTTAAGTTTATATGGAGAACATAAAGATTTGAGTTGAGCCTTCCGGCAAGTTTCGAACCTATTCTTACGAGCCTTGCCGAATCAGGATTGGAACTTATTAAAACTAGGACCCTTTCGTTTGATTTTAACTCAAGTTTTTCCTCCGGATTTCCTATTTCGGTAGATTGCGTGCTGAGCTCATCGGCAACGGTTCTTAAGGCAAGTTCTCTCAATACTAAAAGATTTTCAAGTTTAAAAAAGTTTTCCAGCGCAACAGGAACTTTTTCTTTGGAATAAATTTTGCCTCCCCTTAATCTGTTTATAAGTTCGCCCGCGGGAATATCGACATTGATGATTTCGGTAACATAACTCAATATATAATCGGGAACCCTTTCGCTTACTTTTATCCCGAGCTCCGATTCCACCTTTTCTGCAATAGAATTAAGATGAAATATATTTAACGTAGTAAAAACATTGATGCCGGCTTTATATATTTCGATGGCGTCCTGATACCTTTTTAGATTTTTAGAACCCGGAATGTTATTATGGGCAAGTTCATCTATTAGTGCAATGTTTGGATGCCTTGCCATAACGGCGTCGGCGTCGAGTTCTTCAAATTCAACCCCTTTGTAATATATTTTTTTCCTTGGGACTATTTCAAGTTTTCCTATCTCGTCCGCCGTTTCTTTTCTTCCGTGGGTTTCGACAAAACCTATTACGACGTCTATGGCGTGGCCGTTCAGATAATTGCCGTCCTCAAGCATCATATAAGTTTTGCCCGTACCCGGAGCTGACCCGAGATAAACCCTAAAGATATTTGTACCGCTGGAAGAATACTTTATTTTATTAAGTATCGATTCAGCCGACGGTCTGTTAGATTCGATGTTCAAAGAAATTTATACCCCGCTTTCACTTTTCAAAATTTAAAGCCAAATTATATTACTATAATATTATAATACATTTCATCATTAATCCGAAATATGCAGCCTTAATCTTGCATTGGAAAATAATTATTTCTCATAGCTCCCCGCCCCTGCCCTAACCCTCCCCCTTGACGGGGGAGGGTTAGGGCAGGATTAGGGTATAAATAGCCGTGAAAAACAAAAGCCCTGCCTTTTATAAGCAGAGCTTTTGAAATCGAAAGCGAAAGTTTTAAAATGTTTTTAGCTTTAAAATGTCTTAAAATGTGTATAACACGGCAAGACTCGCTGTATTCTGCGATCTTTTCAGACTATTTAACCCTGCCGGATATATAGAGTGATTTGCCCTTTGATTTTCGAATTCTAATCTAAACTGCACATCTTTAAGCATCTTATATGCCGGAGAATAAGCCAGCGTTAAGGTAGAATCGACAAAGGCATACGTTTGTCCCGGGGTTACGCCCGGCTCGAATAAACCGTTAGAATCAACCGCGAAAGCCTCCCTTAACGTCTCGGCAATCTGACCGATTGAATAGTTATGCTGATGATGGATATAAAAGGATGTTCCGTTAAAATACCCCTTAGAGTAAGTTGAGACGGTTGATGATATAAGTGCGGGATATGCAACCTGACCCGGGGTTATCCCGTTGGAAATTAACACGCTTTTGTTTAATCCGCCGTTTAATCCCGCATCGCGTTCAAGAACGAACGACCAGCCGGCAGTCGGGCTATATACCGCATTTATATAGCTATAAATACTTTTATTTATATTATCCTGATACATCGCACCATTGTTCTCAACGAGGTAGCTGTTTGCTCCGTAAACGAACCCGCCGTTAAACGTGATGACGCCGAGGGGGGTATATGCCGCGTTAAATTCGACGGTCGGAAGGTTGTCTGCCGGCACAACGGTATTTTGCGAATTTGCTATACCGAACGTCGTTTGCAGGCTTGGAATAACATTATACGTAAAAAATATTCCCGTATATGTCGAAGGCTCGGCATTATCCAATAAAGAATATGTGTTGTTCCAGTTCCTTGTCATGTTAAAATTTTCCCAGCCTAACAGCTCCTTTTCTTTGCCTATGTGAATATCTAACCCGCTTCCGACGGGCAAGTTCAAATTGATATAAGCCTGCCTGACGTCAAAAGGTATTCTTTGCTGAAACGGCGCGGTAAAATAAGACGTGTTGCCGTAATACGCCTCATAAAACTGGATATTCTGACCCGCGTCAAGCGATATATGAAAACCTACGCCGTAAGGATCAGACGCGCTGCCTGGCGATCTTCTTATGGTAATATCGGCTTGATTAACCGTAAAACCGCCTTCCTGCCAGTTATCGCCGTAATTAGCGTTATAACCGTTCGGCTTTGCAAAATTGTAAGTATAAGACGCGACTAATGTGCCGAGCAGCTGGACGGAAGAAAAATAAGAGTTCGAACCTTTCCGCTGTGCCTTCCTTAAGGCGTTAATTTCATTGGAGAGGTTATTTAATTTAGCTTCGAGGCTTTTTACCTGCTGTCCGGAACTGCCGGAAGACGAAGGCGAAACGTTGCCGGCATAAGATTTTAACGCAAAAAAATAAGGGCTTAATAAAAATACCGCAAAAATCACGGTAAATAAAAATGGTTTTAATCGTTTTAACTTTAGATCATTAAAATTCATGACATCTCCTCTTCTACGCTCTTCTACGCAAAATTTAAATTCAGGTTATCTTTTTAACTTATTTTAATTTAATGAGTTATAATGCAATTAAAATGCCATATTTAGAAGTTATTAATTTTATTACATTTTATATCGAATTTTATATCAAAAGCGGCCTAAATATGCCTGCATATTAATCAATAAAAAATTATCAACCGTATTTGCATATTTTATAGGCATGCAGGCATAAAACAAGAAAGGCAGGAGGCAAACCTTGATATTAACTCGATATTAATGCCTGCTCCCTCTTTTTCGGTCTTCCCATCTTCATTAAACAAGATGCAGGTAGGTTATAATAATATCTATCAGCTTTATGCCTATGAAGGGCACTATCAACCCGCCAAAGCCGTAAATAAGAAGATTCCTCGTCAAGATGGACGATGCGGCGGCGGGTTTGTATTTAACGCCGCGCAAGGCAAGCGGAACAAGTATGATAATTATTACCGCATTAAATATCACGGCTGAAAGTATAGCCGACCCGGGAGACGACAGTCCCATGATGTTAAGCGGGGCAAGCCATGGGAAAACCGGCGCAAACATTGCCGGTATTATGGCAAAATACTTTGCAACATCATTGGCAATGGAAAAAGTGGTTAATGAGCCGCGGGTTATTAAAAGCTGTTTTCCTATTTCTACTATCTCTATCAATTTTGTAGGATTAGAATCAAGGTCTATCATATTCCCCGCCTCTTTTGCAGGCATGGTTCCGGTATTCATGGCAACACCGACATCCGCCTGAGCTAAAGCAGGCGCATCATTTGTTCCATCACCCGTCATTGCGATCAACTTGCCTAACCCCTGTTCCTTCTTAATAATAGCCATCTTTGTTTCGGGAGTGGCCTCGGCGACAAACTCGTCAACCCCGGCTTCGTCGGCAATGGCTTTTGCGGTTAACGGATTATCTCCCGTTATCATTATGGTTTTAATCCCTATTTTTCTTAAACTGTTAATCCGCTCCTTAATACCCCCTTTAACAACGTCTTTTAAATGAATAATCCCGAGCATGCGGTTATTAATTGCGACCGCAAGCGGCGTTCCCCCTTTTTTTGAAATTTCTTCCGCATTTTTTATGGTATTTTTATCGACCGTTCCCTTATTTTGCTCTACGAATTTCACAACCGCTTCCACCGCCCCTTTTCTAACAGACTCTTTTTTATCCGCAATATCCACCCCGCTCATTCTTGTCATAGCGGAAAAAGGAATAAATTTGACATTTTTTTCGTCGATATGTCTCCCCCTCAAACCGTATTGTTTGGCAAGGGTAACGATAGACCTGCCCTCCGGAGTTTCATCACTTAAAGAAGAAAGCTGTGCATAGTCGGCAAGCTCGTTTACGTTTACTCCCGGCGCGGGAATAAAACTTACGGCCATTCTGTTGCCGAATGTTATGGTTCCGGTTTTATCGAGCAAAAGCGTATTAACGTCTCCCGCGGCTTCTACCGCCTTACCCGACATGGCTATTACGTTATGTTTGACGAGCCTGTCCATCCCCGAAATTCCGATGGCGGAAAGCAATGCGCCGATAGTGGTGGGAATAAGGCACACAAGCAGGGCCACGAGTATTACCGGAGATATATAGCCGTGAAAATATCCCGCCATCGGGGTAATAGTAACGACAACCACAAGGAATAACGCCGTGAGTACAACCAATAAAATATTTAAAGCGATTTCATTCGGCGTTTTCTGGCGCGATGCGCCTTCGACTAGCGATATCATTTTATCTATAAAACCTTCGCCCGGATTTGACGTTACTTTGATTAGAATCTTATCCGATAAAACTTTAGTTCCTCCAGTTACCGCGCTTCTGTCCCCACCGCTTTCCCTTATAACTGGAGCGGATTCTCCGGTAATTGCGGATTCGTCAACCGATGCTATTCCTTCTATAATTTCGCCGTCGGCAGGTATCGTATCCCCCGTTTCGGCTATTATTACGTCCCCCTTTCTTAACTGCGACGCCTTTATTTTTTCCTCTCTGCCGTTTATTTTTAATAGTCTTGCGATAACTTCCGTCTTCGTCTTCCTTAAACTATCGGCTTGCGCCTTGCCCCTGCCTTCGGAAATGCTTTCCGCAAAATTGGCGAATAAAACCGTGAACCAGAGCCATATAGTAATTTGAAAAATAAACGAGATAAACTTAAAATTATGAAGAAATAAATCTTTTACCAAAAGAATGGTCGTAATAACGGCGCCTATCTCTACGACAAACATTACGGGATTTTTTATCAGCACCTTAGGATTTAACTTTTTAAAAGAATCGCGGATGGCCGACGATAATATCTTTTTGCTGAATGCCGAAACATAATAGGATTTTTGAGGCATTTTATTTACCCACAACTTTATTGAACCGTTCTTTTATTAATCTATTAATTATAATTAATCTAACCCCCGAAAAACTTTCTTAAATATTTTATTGTTTTTCTTTTTAAGCATAGCGGCTAATTTAAAATTTAACCTGACCGTATTGACCCCGGGAGTTCCAAAAATACCGAACTGCCTGCCAGAGATGCTTTTTTTTACAAGAGCGTCCAGTTTGCTTTTGGATATGCCGGTAAGTGAGGATATTCTGGACACCTGAATTAATGCCGCCGCAACGGATATATAGGGACCGAGGCCGGAGCCGGAGCCGGTTATTATATCGACGGGAATCTGCCCCTTTTTAACCGTCGGATTTTCCTTTAAAAATTTACTTATCAATTTTCTTTCGCGGTTTATATACTTTCCGTTGGTCGGAGCATAATTGGAACCGCCCGACTCCGTTCCGTTATAGCCGTTGCCCGCATATGACGGCCTGCCGTTGAAAAGATAAGGCTTGCTAAATTTCTCGCCTATCAAAAACGAACCGATCGGCTTTGAATTTTTATAAACGATGCTTCCGCCTGCCTGAAAGGGAAAGGCTATTTTCCCTATGCCCCAGATAAGAAAAGTATAGCCAAGCGAGCATATAATATATAATAAAACCGTTAATTTTATCATTTTTATCAATTCCTTTCCCATGATAAATATCCTCTTTAAATTATTTTACGGCTTGGATAACTTAGATAACCGAAGCGGCTCCGTATAATATAAACATTTTATATCTTCCTTATCCTGCATGCATAATTTAATAAAATAAATGTCCTTCCGCCATTGCGAAATGTTCCGCAATAGGTCCAAGCGCCAGCGCCGGAAAGAACGTTAACGCCCCGACAAGCAGTATAGTCCCCATAACAACCGCATAAAATAAAGGACCGTGGGCAGGAAAAGTGCCTGCCGACTCCGGTATGCTTTTCTTTTTGATTAATGAACCCGCTATCGCAACCTGGCATATTATCGGAACATACCTTCCGAAAAATACCGTAAGCCCGAGCGAAATATTATAAAAAAGCGTGTTGCCGTTAAGACCCGCGAACGCGGATCCGTTGTTCGCTACCGTCGAGGTATAGGCGTATAAAATCTCACTTAAGCCGTGCGGACCCGGATTAAATATTTCCGCCAGACCGGCAGGTATCGCTACGGTTATCGCAAAAGGGATAAGAATAATAAACGCATGGGCAAACATTGCAAGTGTTGCGAGTTTAACCTCCTTTGCCTCTATTTTTTTTCCGAGAAATTCCGGCGTCCGCCCAACCATAAGGCCTGCAATAAACACCCCTATTATCACCATGGTAAGCATATTCAAAAGACCGACCCCTTTCCCTCCGAATATAAGATTAAGCATCATTTCGCTCATAAGAATCATGCCGGAAAGGGGCATAAAACTGTCGTGGGCGCTGTCAACGTTGCCGGTGGTGAACGCCGTCGTAGCGGTTGCAAACAAGGATGTCTGGGCAATTCCTATATGCTCCTGCTTTCCTTCCATATTGCCGCCGGGATTATTTTTAGAAACATGAATGTTTGCGCCTAACTTTGATAAAAACGGGTTGCCGCTCGCCTCTTGAGAATAAATCACAGCAAGACAGACGACGATGAGGGTCATAGCGACCGCAAATAAAGTCCATGCATGCTTTTTATTCCCTATCATTATCCCGTACATCAAAAACAGGGCGATAGGAATCGTGCCCATCATAAAGATAATCAAAGCATTTGTGAAAGGGTTCGGATTTTCGTAGGGCTGCGCGGCATTCGCGTCGTAAAATCCCCCTCCGTTGGTGCCGAGATTTTCTATTGCTGTCATCGAGGCTACCGGTCCCACTGAAAGCGTCTGTTTGACCCCGGTCATATTGGTTACCTTTTTTTGCATGGAAAACGTCTGCGGCGCCCCCTGCCAGAGCATAATAACCGCAAATAAAATAGCCAACGGAAGAAAAAGCCTGTAAATGCCCTTAATAAAATCTACGTAAAAATTACCGACGTATTTTGCCTCGCGGCGCACCAACCCGCGGATAAAAGCGACGGCAAAAACAAGCCCGGTGGCGGCAGAGGTGAACTGTAAAAAAACAAGCGCCATTTGGGAAAAATTTGATAAGACCTCTTCCCCGCCGTAATTTTGCCAGTTCGTATTGGTTATAAAGCTTATAGCGGTGTTGAAATCAAGGTCCCATGAAAGCCCTTTATAGCGCATCTGGTTGAAGGGCAGATAGTTTTGAAATTTTAAAATAAAATAAACTATTGCCAGCATTAAGAAATTAATAATCAGACCCGTCTTTAAATACCTTACCCAGTCCGTTTCCTCTTTCTTGTTTACATTAAGAAACCTAAACGTCAGATTTTCGACCGGCGTAAATAAAAAATCGAGAAAAGTCTTTTCCCCGTTAAAAACGTGCGACAGGTATCTGCTTAGCGGAATAGCCGCAATAACCATAATTAAAAGAGTTATTGCCATTTGAAAAACTCCTGTAAAAGTCATGGGCCTCTCCCCTTGCAAAATTATTAACCGTTATTAATTTAGTATAATCTGTTTTTTTATATTTTATCCGTAAAATCAACAAAAATTGCCGTTATCCAGTAAAAAATTCCAATAATTATCAGACCGGCTATAAAATAAATCATAATTCGACCTCTTATTTCAAAATTAATTTATAATTTTTTACAGGTTCGGATTAAAACTTATCGGGATATAAAAGCACATAAATCAGATATATAAATACGATGACGGCAACAATTAAAAGCAGAATGTTCTCGATCATTTCGTTGTTTTCCCCTTCAAAATTTAAAGATTTGAATTTTCATATATTACATTTTACATCACAAAAATAATCATTCATAATTTTGAATAGATAAAACTGAAGGTTTTACGGCTGCTTTAAAAACTGGAAAAGTTCATTCTCCGGAACAGGTTTTGAAAATAAATATCCCTGAGCCATGTCACATCCTAAAGATTCTAATATTTCCAACTGTTCTTTGGTTTCCACGCCTTCGCCGATAGTTTTCATGCCTAATTTAGAAGCAAAAACTACGATGGTACTCACTATTGCCAGGTCTTTAGGGCTTTTCACCATGCCTTTTATAAATGAAATATCTATTTTAATAAAATCTGCGGGTATATTTTTTATATAAGATAAGGAAGAATAACCTGCGCCAAAATCATCCAGCAAAATCTTGATTCCTTTTTCTTTAAAAATATTTAATATTTTAACGGCATAACGCAAGTTTTGTATAAATAGACCTTCCGTTATTTCAATGTTAATCATTGACGGACTAATTTTGTATCTGTCTAATGCGGAAAACGTCATATCTATTAAGCCTTCTTTTCCAAAACTAACGGGCGATATGTTCATAGAAACAGGCGCGACGCTAAGACCTTTTTCTTCCCATTCCTTTAAATTCTTGCAAACCTTATCTATCATAAATTCTTCAAACTGCTGTATGAGCTTCATCTCTTCAAGAATATGTATAAATTTCGCGGGGGGTATCATGCCGATATTTTTACTGTTCCATCTTGCCAGAGCTTCCATGCCTTTCATCCTGCCCGTTTTTATGTCAAAATAAGGCTGATAACAGATCAGGAATTCTTCATCTTTAAGCGCGTTTACTATATTATGTTTCATGACTAAAAACTCCGATGCCTTAACGTTCATCGACTTCTTAAAAAATTTATATTCTCCTTCCCCCTGCGCTTTTGCGTTTGAAAGGGCAATATCCGCCGATTTTAAAAGATCATCCGCATTTTTTCCGTCATCGGGGAAGATGGATATGCCTATGGTAAAAGAAGGATTAAATGACCTTGGTTTAGCTTCTCCGAAAAATGACATATTGTTTGGACTGTCGTCCAAAGGCCCAATTTCATCCATATTTAACGGCTTCTTAAATTCTTCTTTTATTCTCTCTAATATCGGCAAAATAGCTTCTTTACCTTTTAGTTCCGTAAAAAATATTCCAAACTCATCCCCTCCCACTCTGGAAACCATATCCCCACTTCTCATAACTTTACTTAATCTTTCCGAAAAGCTTTGCAAAAGTTTGTCCCCGGCGTCATATCCATAAGTACTGTTAAAATAGGACAACTTATAAACGTCAACTATCACAACGGAAGCATTGAACCCTTCCTCTTTGTATTCCCTCCTGCCAAGGTAAGTGTTAATGGTAGAGGTAAAGAGATTCTTATTTGCAAGTTTGGTTAAGGGATCGTAAAACGAGATATATTTTACTTTTTCTTCCAAGGTCTTTTCCTGCGTTACATCCTTAGCTATGGACACAAAATTTATAACGTTAAAATCTTCTTTGCCTTTTATGGGAACGAGTGTTGCGTCTAGAGTAAACAATTCGCCGTTTTTTCTTCTGTCTATAAGAACGCCTTTTAGGGTTTCTCCCGTATTGATTGTATCCCAGAGGGTTTTATAAAATTCGGCGCCAAGCAACCCGGATTTAAAAATCCTCGGATTTTTCCCTATCAACTCCTCCTTGTTATATCCGCTTATATTTTCTACGCCTTTATTGACATATTCAATATTTCCAAGGCTATCGGTTACCATTATCCAATCGGGGCTGTTTTCTATCCCCGTATATAAAATATTCATCCATTTTTCGTTTGCTACTTTTTCGGTTATATCTAAAATTATTACCAATAGGCTCTGTTTGCCGTTTAATGTAATTACGGCTATATGGGACTGGACTATTTTTATTTCGCCGTGTTTAATCTTATGTTTAAAAATAGCAATCCCGCCCCCCTTCCCAGTCATTGCCCTCCTGAAAATCCTAAGCTCCTGAGGCGAGTTAGAAATATTTATCCTGCTTATGTCCATATTTAATAGCTCATCTTTTGGATACCCGTAAAACTTTATGGCATTGGCATTGGCGTCTATAAAACGGCCGCTTTCGATATCAACAATAAAAGAAGGAAGCGGCAGGTTCCGGAAAAAAAATTCAAATTCTTGTCCGGCTACTAAAAACAAGTTACGGAATCTATTCATATAGTACAAAAATAAAATGCCGATAAACGATGTAATAATGGCGCCTGCGGCCGGTATATAAATGGATATGTTAAAAATATAAATATTTTTTACGGGAATTAAACCCGAAAAAACCGAAAGAATAGCCGCAACTAATATAAAAATAATTAAAAATAAGCCTTCTATAAGATGTATTATGTTATTTTTTTTCAACAGCATAATCCCCTTTTCATTAATTTCTATTTGCTGCTTTATTTACCGCAATAATTAAGTCAAAATCATTTTCCGATAATTATCGTCTGCTTTTAAAAAAATGTCAAATATTACGGGGGTAAAGCGTTAAAAATCATTTGAAATTATTTTTAATAAACGAAACGATTTTTTCAAATCTGTCCTCCGTTTGATCGGCGTTTCCCGGTTTTAACGTTAAGACTAATTCTCTTATTTTTCTTGCGTTCTCAAACAGGGTTAAGTCTTTTTGCCCGCAAAGAATATCCGCCCAAGAAACAGGGCCCGGCGCGGCCGCAGAACCGGCTCCGTCTGCCCCGATACTCCCGCTATTTCCGCCATTTTTGTTATTTTTATTACTATCTTTAACTTCGTCTGTTATATAACACAAAAACCTCGGCCTTGTCAAAGCAACATATATAAGCCGCTTAAACTCGTTTTCTTCCTTGGTTATCTCTTTTTCCCTCTTTTTATCCAATATATCCGATATTTTCCGGTTATTTCCCCATCCTGATTTTAAAGACAGCGGATTATCTGTTAATTTATCATTAAGCAAAATAAATTCGGGCCTGTTTCCGTTAAAAATTATATCAAATTTATACCTGAGACCGCTTTTTTTATTATCTGGAGGGTTTAAAGATGTGCCGTATATAAAAACGATGTCGCTTTCAAGCCCTTTTGCCCCATGAATGGTCATCAAACTTACTTTACCGTTATCCATACCGTCATTGCCCGGTTCTTTCGCCTTAATATCGACTTCCTCTTCCGGCTCTTTATACCCCCGATTAATCCTCTCTTCTAAGTCCCTTAAAAATTCGTAAACGGTCGTTCTGTCATAACTTTGCGCAATCAACAATAATTTTTTCAGATTTGCAAGGGCCTGCGCATCGCTTGAATACAAGGAGTAAGTATTAAAAATACTATAAATTCTTTTTAACATGGAATATGGGGATAGATTATTTATTTGAATATTTTTTTCATTTGCGGCGGTAAGCCTTAAAAGTTTTTCAAATCCGGTTTTTACAAAGTTTACCGTTTCAGGCGGTATTGCTTCATTGTATTTTGTATTGGATAAAATTTTTAAAACCTTAAAAATGGACAGCTCGTCCCTGCCGTTAAAGAAAAATTTTAAAATAGATATTATCAAGTCTATCTCTTTTTTTTCATAAAATCCCTTGTCGCCGTATATTTTAAACGGTACGCTATTTTGAACCAGGGCATTTTTAAGGTTATCCCAATCTTTACCCTGATGCTTCCTCGAAACTATTTTTATACGGGATGCAAGGGGTAAATTGTTTTTATTGCCAAAATCCAACAGGCGTCTGATTTCATAAGCTGTCAATAAATCCTCGCTATCCCCGCAACTATCGCTATCCGGCCGCCCCGCTAAACTTTCGTTTCTGCTGTTTTTATAAAGCTTCAATATTACGGGATAAAAATCCGGATTGCATATGCCGCCGGAATTTTTATTTCCAGGTGACACATTTACGGCGCCGCCGGTCAAGCATTCAAAATAGGGATGCGAAAAGATTAAATTTTGAAATTCTATAAGTTTTTTGGTCGACCTGAAATTTTCTTCTAAAACAATCTCATCAAATCCAAAATCAGGACTTATTTTGGACTTAAAATATAAAATAGCTTCGTTAAATATTTTATAATCCGAACTTCTGAATCCGTAAATAGATTGATTGGGGTCGCCGACAAAAAATATCGTTCCTTTTACCGGTTTTTCGCCGCTCAAACCCATTCCCGATAATCTTTCATCCATCATTCTTTTAATAATGTCAAATTCTATTCTGTTTGCGTCCTGAAATTCATCTATTACGAGGTGATTAAGCCTGTAGTTCAGTTTTTCTTCTATATACTGAAAATTGGCCGAATTTAAAAGCGTTAAAGTTTTAAATTCTATTCCGGAAAAATCTACTACATTTCTTGACCTTTTTTTGTCCTCATATTCCTTTATAATTTTAAATATTACTATCGTAAAACTTATGTAATTTAAAAAATTTGCTTTTTTATAAAAATCCATGAATGCGGAATAAAGCAAACTCAATAAATGTTTTTCATTATTATTAAGTATTAAAGGAGTTTTATGTAAATTTATAAAATAATTAATTTTTTCAAGTCCGCTTCCGATAATTTTATATAAATTTATTAAAAATCTGATATCTTTATTTTCCCCGCCGCCGCCCGCGGCTAATAATTTAATGTTTCGGCTTAGCAGTTCTAAGCCCTCTTTTACCGCCGCATTTTTGGACTCGCATAAAGCCCTGTCAAGTAAGGCAAGTAATTTTTTTGAATTTTCGTTTTCAAATAAAAAACCGAAAGACTCTAAAATTAAATTTTCAAAATCTTCTAAACTGTCTTTAATTTTATTAAAAAGCGCGATATCATCTTCTTCCAGCGCAAATATATATTCGATTATTCCCAAATCTAACACCTGCCCTATATCGCAATTCAAAATATAAAAATAATCTATTCCGGGTTTAAGATTTTCGATAAACAGGTTTATGGAATATACGACGAGATCGAATTTTTCCAGGACGGAATTTAAAACCAGATCCACGCCTCTTTGAAAATTAACGCTCCTATCGTTAAAAACATAGAAAAAATCTATAAGCCTTTGCTCGAGACTATGGTATTTATTTTCATTTGTATAGTTTGTATATGCTAAAGAACCTGAAAGACGGGTCAAAAAAAATTCATTTATTAAATTTTTTTTGATATATACGGACTCATTGTCGTCTATAATTCCAAAGCCGGGCAGCAATCCACTTTCTATCGGAAAAAGATTGATAATTTTGTGAAAAAAACCATGAAAAGTGGAAATATTAATATTAGAAAGGTTATTTAACACGGTTAAGTATAACTCCACGGGGGTCAAAAGCTTACCGCTTCCGCTCCCGTCTGACGGGCCGCGATGCTGCAAAGCAGCATTGAGGCCAGCTTCGCCTGTCCTGCGGCCCCCCGGATTACGCCCGACTTCATCTGGTTTCACAAAATTAAAATTAATTTTTATAAAATCATCAAGCTCGTCTTTAATCCCTGCATCAGACCTGCCGGCCTCAGACTTTATAAAACTATTATAAAAAATCAGCTTCAGGGATATAAATTCATCTTTTTTGCCGTTCTCTTCCAATGTAATATAATCTTCATAAACCTGTCTTGCAACCTCGATTATTCTTTCTTTGATGCCGGCGGCGGCGTTATCCGTATATGTAATTGCCACGATAGAATTTATATCCTCTTTGAATGCGGCAAGCGTTAAGATTCTTGCAATTAATACCGTCGTTTTTCCGCTGCCTGCCGGTGCGACTAAAGCGATAGATTTATCAATCCTGCAGGCGTTCAGTCTATTTTTTAGGGCATTGTCCATCTTTGATTTTACCGCTTTGTCAATTATTACTGATTACTTTTACTTTTTATAGCGGCTTAATAGCAAATATTTACATAATCGCAATATCTGCAATTATCTTTGCTGCTTAAATTGGGCAATAATTTATTTTTACCGGATATTATTTGTTCTATTAAAAGTTTCGTAACATAATCAGAGTTGCCGGTAACGCCGGCGCCGGCATATTGAATATCTTTTATATAGCCTGTTTTTTGGGCTTCCAGGCTATTACTGAGCAGTATGTAACTTCCGCCTAAAACGTTATATTCGTCATCCAACATGTACGCGTAAGTATAAAGCTGAATAGACGACAAATAATCACCGGCATTTTTGATATTATCATCCTTTATATTATTGCCTAAATTGTCGATAAAACTTTTGGGGGATTTCGCAAAACCGGATTTTTGAAGATAACCTGTTTTAAAATCGTAAATCCAGGCAATATTTTTTTCTTTGGCGCTACTTAGATTTATATGCCTGCCCGCACGACTCAAAATAAGGTCTATTCTGCCTTTTAGTTTGACGCTTTTAAAATTATGATTTTCTTCAAACGATATTTCTCTTACCCTTTCTAACTCCGTATCTAATTTATTAAAACCGTATTTTTTAACTTTATCGAATAAATTTTTCAAAAACTTTGGAAATATAAGCCCTAAAATTTTGTTTGTATGCTCTATATATGAGTAGGATAACAGATTAAAACCCGGTTCATTCAATATTATTTCCTTAAATTTATTAAAGAGGGGCGCCATTTTAATTTCCCGCACCTTCAAAAATTTTACGGAGTCACTTGAACCGCTTTCAATAAGAGGTTTTATCTCCGAATCCAAAAACTTTTTCATTGCGGCATGTATTATGACGCCGAATATCAAGGGCGATTTTTCATCAAAATCCCAACCCGCTTTTTCTATTTTGGCAATATCGTCAAGATAAAATTTATAGCCGCATTTCACATAATCGTAGATTGCCTTGGGAGAAACGGAATGTATTTGAAACTGTTTAAAAATATCTATTTTTTTGCCTTTGCTTATATCAGTATCCTCATCCAAATTATCGGCATAAATATTTTCAAGCCGGGTTATCTTGTTAAAAACTTCCGCATATTCTTCCGCACTTTCCCTATCGTCGTTTATTTTTCTAACCAAATTTAACCCATCCGGTCCTTTTGCTCCATTTATTTCACAATTTGTTAATTTATCCTCGATAAAAAATAAATACGGCGACTTCAGCCGCTTTTTACCCTGTATGCTCTCGGGATAACTGAAAGTAACCGTATTAAAAAGCATCATATAACTTAAAAAATGGGATTTTTGAAAAAGCTCTAATTTTTCATAAGATGGCATGCCCAATCTTTCTTTAATTTTTGGGGTCAAGAGATAATCCTTCGGTCTTTCGGCAGGAAAATAATCTTCCGAAAACCCCATAATATAAGCGGATTTTGCGAAACTATATCTCCCCTCGAGTTTTCCCATAACGGTTATGCCGGCATTGCGAGCTTTCAGCGGAATTTCATAATTTTCAAAGAATTTTGTTATTAATAAAAAATATTCCTTAAAGTTAAATTTTAATTCATATAACGCGCCCCGCCGGCCGTAGGCGCCGTTTTTCGGATGTTGCAAGGCGGCGCCCCCCGCCGCCGTACGGCGGAGAAAGCGGTCATTAAGTAAAACATCGTAATAAGCCATGGTTTCCATAACTTGATTTATAAATGAGCCGCGCCGGCTTTGCGTTTGGCTTTTAAGACCCGGTTGAAACAAAAAGCCGGCCAATTTATTAAGGTACCCTGAAAATTCCTCGAAGCTTAGCGGTTTATCGGCGTCTATATAAACATATTCCTTAAAATTTTTCAGTTTTTCCATTATGCTTTTTTTTAAATCTAAACCGTTATTTAATAAGCCGGATTTTTCCGTATAATTTATGAGATTGGAAAGGTTATCCTTGCCATCTGAAATATTTAGCTTGTCTTTTACGTGAATAATATAATCGATAATATCCCGGTTATTATCCCTTAAATATAAAAAATTTATAATATTTTTATAATTGAAATTATTGTTTGCCATTTCAAGGGCTTTGTAAAAATATAAAACATCTTTGTCGTTAAAGGCGTTAAGCGGAACAAGAAGGTTGGCTTCAAACCCAAATTCTAAAAAGGCTGAATAAACGGGCACAGCATAGGATTTTTCCATCAGCACTACTATTATTTCCCGGGGCTTAATTCCGCTTAAAATATCTTTTTTTATCAATATGCAAACATTTTTGACTTCGTCTTCAACGGTTAACCCGGATACAACCCTCGCATTATCCCATTTTCGGAAACCGCCCTTACTATCACTGCTACCACCGCCATTATTGCCATACCTGCCCTCTGCGGTTTTTTCTTCCTTGCGGCTTTTACTTTCAGAATGGCCGCTTTCACCGTCTCCGGCATATACATATTGCTTTGCTTTCGCAACGGTAAAAAGCGAATTTGCAATATCTATTTTGACATTAAATTGACTATTCTTTGCATCATGTTCTTTTATTTTAATTTCATCTATGCCTGCACTCATTTTTGCTATAAAATCAACATAAATAGAATATCCGGGGTGAACATCCTTTTTAAAATCGGGATAAATATATGGCAAAATAATTGTAAAGTTATTTGCATTGTCCTTTAATTTATTTAAAAATTTTATATGAACCGGGGGGAGATCGTTAATTAAGGCGACAAAGATGTTTTTATCTTTATAGTGTTTATTAAAAACTGAGTTTGAAAGCGGCTTAAATTTATTTTTGTCTGAAACAAATTTTGATGCAGACCCGTTGCCGCTGACTGTAGCGCTATTAATGCCGGTATTATTGCCGCTGCTATCATCATCATTAGCGTCGGCATTAACAAAGCTACTCATCAAAAGCCCGCTGTCTATTAAATTCAAATCTTTTAGTCTATCCTTATATGCTTTATCAGCTTTCAAAATAAGATTAAACTGCTTTTCAATCCCTTCGTAACCATAAATTAAATCGGATAAAGAAGGTAAACGGGAGCCCCCCGGACCTTTGCCCGTCAGCTCGTCATAAAGTTTTTCCGTATCCACATTATAACTGTAAAAATCGTTGAGCAGCGATGTTATGCCATCGGATAAACTAAAAACCGCACCGGGATTTTCCTGGGGCAGCTCTTGAAACCCCTTTAATATATCATAAATTATAATATTCTTATCTTCATAATTAATGATTTGCTTCCCTCCCAAGGTTTCTCCGGAGTTTTCCTTGAAAAGCCGGGTTACGGCAAAATCGCAAAATTCATCAACAACCTCATTTATTGTTTTAATATTTGGAACAGCGGCAGTTTTATTATTTTTATTATCATTTAGTTTATTTTTAAACGATAAGATAATAAAAAATTTTAAAAGACGCTTGACCCTGTTGGTCGGAACTATAACCGTTGTATTAGCCGCCTCTTTGGAGAGGCTAACGGTATTAATATTATGATAATGATTGGAGGGGGATGCTTTTATTAAAAAATCGGCGACTTCATCGGCAGTCTCCAAAAGGTTATTATTGTAAAACGGGAAAAGCTTTATTTTTTTCACAAACTTTCGATAATTTATTTTTTATTCTTATTAATATTTTCATATATATATCTAACTTTAGTTATATATCTAAACCCCTTTTTTTAATGGATAAACTTTTACAACATTATTTTACACGGTAACAATAATGATATCAAAATTTATGATATAATGCATTTCATATCTTTAATCACGTTTTAATAAAATAACTTATATATAATAATATCAATTATATACAATAATATCAATACTTATACCGCACTTTCTTTATAAATGCAATCAGGAATATTACATAGAACATTTTTTGCAGAAAATAACGCTTTAGTGGTAGCACGGGAACTTTTAGGCAAGTTGTTGCTGACGAACATTAAGGGGGAAGTTTTAACGGGAGGGGTTATCTCAGAAGTAGAGGCTTATCTTGGAGTAAAAGATATGGCGTCCCATGCCTATAACGGACACCGTTCAAATAAAAACGAATCTTTATATAAGAAGGGAGGGATAGCTTACGTATATTTATGCTACGGAATTCATAACATGCTTAACATTGTAGTTAACAAAAGTGGCATTCCGCAAGGAGTCTTAATACGCGGGCTAATCCCTGTTTATGGAATTAATATTATGAGAAAAAGAAGGGGCATTTTAAATATTAAACCGGAAAATAACCTGACAAACGGACCCGGCAATTTAACCAAAGCCTTAGGAATAGAGATGAGACATAATGGAACATTAGTCTGTCTGGACGACGCTGTAAAAAACGGGAACGGTTTGGATTTAGAAGTTTTTATCGAAAATAGAGGCATAAAAATTGATGATAATATGGTGCTGGAAAGCCCCCGCATAGGAGTTGATTATGCAAAAGAATGGGCAAAAAGGCCTTTAAGGTTTCGCTTAAATGAAGGTATTAAACCCTTAAATTAAGGGATTAATTTTTATTGAATTATTCAAGGAACGCAATTTTAACCTTGACAGAAATAATTTGTTAGTGATAAAATACGAACCAGTCGGTATGTAGGAAATTTAATAAATTAATTTAATTAACTGAATTAAGGAGGTTTTTATGTCAAAAGCAAAAGCTTTAATTATTATTTTATCAGGTGCGGATGATCTGGCGAAAGTTAAGGTGGGTCTTAATCTTGCATGGAGGACAAAGAATGGCGGCGCATTTGAGGATGTTAAAGTTATATTTTTGGGACCGGGGGAAGATTTTATTGCTAAAACCGACGATAAGGATATTCTAGAGGCATATACTCAAGTGCTTGCAAACAATATTAACCCTCAGGCATGCGTGGCTATTGCCGAAGGGTATGGGATTGCTCCTATATTAACGGATAAAAAAATCGAGCTTGTTCATGCGGGACAGGCAATTGCGGGTTTGATGGCCGAAGGCTATCAGCCGTTAATCTTCTAATGGTTTTTATTCAGGTGAGAAGTTGCTAAAAAGAAGCGAGATTTTAGATGTTACGTACAGCCTGCTGCTAAAGAATGGATACGACGGCACAAGCATTCAAAATATAATTGATAAAATAAACGCCACTAAGGGTTGCCTGTATTATCATTTTAAGTCGAAAAAGGATATCGTCATTGCCGTAATCCAAGAGATGATAAAGCCTTCGTATATAAATACGTGGGGCGGTATATATAAAGCTAAAGACCAGATCGGCGAGTTGTGCCTTGTTATAGATAATATTTATAAACATAAGGCTAAAGAGCTCGCCAGGACGGGATGTCCTGTTGGAAACCTCGTGCTAGAACTTTCAGCCAAGGACAAAGCTTTATCAAAACATGTAAATGAAATAATGATTCTATGGCAATCTTCTATTGAAAAAGCTATCGAAGCCGCTAAATCTTCCGGCATAATTAGACAGGATTTAAACGTAAAGAACATAAGCAATTTTATTGTGGGCTCGTTTGAAGGGTGCGTTATGCTTTCAAAGTATTCTCATAGTGAAATGGTTTTAGAAGATTGTTTTGCCACTCTTAAAGATTACCTTCAATCCTTAAGAGACAATTCCTAAGAAACATCCTAAGAAATAATCTAAGAAATAATAAAAACCTTTAATGCAAAAATGCCGGCCGGGCCCTGGTTATTAGCGATTAACGTGCTTAAAGTTAAGCATTAAACTGGCCTGCGGCCGGCATTTACCGCACTCGTTCTTCCCTGAATTTTTCATCTACTAAATTATCATTATTGAGATTACCTCATCGTTGCAACATTAGCCCAACAATAGCTGTTTTCATCTCCGCCGAAAAAACATATAAAAGCATATGCTTCCACATCATCTACGCAGCTCCGCATTTAGCAAGCCCTGCTTTGGCCATTCTTAAGGCCCCCGGTTAATTATTTAACTTCTATGGCAACTGGCTTTGCTTCAGCCGCCTTTTTTAGAGTAACCTCTAAAATGCCATCCTTCATAGATGCTTTCGCCGAAGCCGCATCGACATCGGAAGGAAGCCCGATGCTTCTATAAAATGACCCGCATTCGATCTCCTTCCTATAAAAGTCTTCTTTTTTCTCTTCTTTTTCCGTCTTGTGTTTACCCTTTAATATAAGCCTGTTTTCATGGACCTCAATTTTAACCTCGTCTTTCGAAACCCCGGGAAGCTCGGCTCTTACTACTATCATATCTTCCTTTTCCAGCACATCGGCGGCAGGCTCTATTAAACCAGGCTCATACCCCCATATTCTTTTAACGCTGGCGGGAAAAAAATCCGAAAACAGCTTTTCAAAATCACTTCTAATGTTGCTAACCGGATCCCAAATAGAAACGTTAGCCATAAATACCACCTCCAACTCTTAATAATCTCTGTTTTTATTAACATTTTTTATTGGACCAGCTTGTCCACTCCCTTTTTCTTTATTCTTTATTTCATTCTACCCTTCTGTTTTAATGATATCACAGTTTTTATAATTTTCAAGTACCCACTATAAACTTGACAATTTTTCGTCAAGGTGTATAATTTCAATTAGTTATTTTCATTTACTTTTCGTGTTTTTTTTAGATTATTCTCTTTGATGCGGACAACTGCTTTTATTATACCGGGACGTGGCGCAGTTCGGTAGCGCACCTGCATGGGGTGCAGGGGGTCGCAGGTTCAAATCCTGTCGTCCCGACCATTCAAAACCGCAGTATTTAAGCCTTTCAAGCAATATCCTATCTTGGCATAATTTCTAAATTTTGATAAAATTTAATCAATTTTAACGAATTTTGCATACAAAAACGCATACATTTTTTACGGTAAATTAATATGAGAATTTACAAGCGTGGACAGGTTTACTGGTGCGAGTTCAGGCTTGACAGTAAGCATTATCAATACTCCTGTAAAACCAAAGATAAAGAAACCGGCCAGGAGATAGCTTCGGCTATTCATTCAGATATAGTCCGAAACCGATTTAATTTGCCGATTAAAAATGCGGGCAAATATATCTTTCGTGATATTTTCAAAGAATATATCGAAAATCAAAACGTTTCTATAAAGACTAAAGAAATAAGGACTACCGCCGCTAATCATTTCCCTGAGTTGTCGTCGCCCTTACCCTGGATGGAAAATATTTTCAAAAGACATATTTAATCTAGCCAAGGCAATTCAAAATACTGGTTTGATTGATAAAATCGAAAGATATTCATTGAAATATGTTGATTTAATTGAAATATTGCCTGCTGATTTGAGTTGTCTTAATTTTAATTTAAATATTAAAAATATTAAAATTATCAATCAGCCTATACAATTTCGTACAGAGATTATCGAAGGTGATATAAGCCATATAATTGGAATTACTTCACCCGCCGAGGTTATAAATCAAGGAGAAAGCGAAAAGCATAGAGGGGTTTTGGTGGATATTGATACTATTGATAATCAGTTGGACGAAAAAAATTCATGGGATAATCTCAAAATTAGCCTTAATAAATTACATTCGGCAAGCAAGAAGATGTTTTTCAGCTTATTAACACAGGAAACTTTAAATAAACTGGAGCCAGAATTTAAAGGAAAATGAATATGAAAATCAATGAAATATTTAATAATATAGAGCAGATAGATTTTGCCCATATGTATGGATACAGTCTAACTACCCCTTACTGATATCCTTTTTTATTGAGCGCAATCTTTTTTCATTTTTAATCATGGCTAATTCTCCTTTTTTGTTATTTTAATTTTAGGCGATACCTTACTCTCATCAAAAACGATTGTCAAGTATTTTTTTTTCTCTTGTTAATAACTTTTAAAATGTCTATACATAAATAACTTTTAATTTGTCTATTCCTTAACTAAAAATAATAAAATAGCGGATAACACCATTAACGCTAATTAAAGGAGGAAAATATAACCTATGGTAACTTAGCTATTTTAAATTAACTTACTGGTGCATTTTTACTCCGCCGATGTGGTGCACTTTTAGATTGCCGTTGACAATAAAAAGTTGTAAATTATAAAAATATTTTATACTATTTTAAATATGCCAAATTACAATATCCCGGTTGAATTTATCGAAAACAAAATTTATTTTATTCGCAATAAGAAAGTTATGCTCGATAACGACCTTGCGGAATTATACGGTGTTTCTACTAAAAGGTTGAACGAGCAGGTCAGAAGGAATATAGAACGCTTTCCCGAAGATTTTATGTTCGTCCTTGCAAAAGAAGAAGCCGACTCTTTAAGGTCGCAAATTGCGACCTTAAAGAAAGGACGCGGACAGCATTCTAAATATTTGCCTTACGCTTTTACCGAACATGGCGCAATTATGGCGGCAACGATTCTTAACTCGCCAAGAGCAGTCGAGATGAGCATCTTCGTTGTCAGGGCGTTTGTGAAACTAAGGGAAATGCTTATCTCTCATAAAGACTTAAAGCAAAAAATAGAAGAAATGGAAAAGAAATACGATTCTCAATTTAAAATCGTTTTCAATGCCATAAAAGAATTAATGTCCCCGCCGGAAAAACAAGTCCGGAAAATAGGGTTTAAAACAGAAAAAGAAAAATAACCGCTCTATTTAGCAACAGTGTTAAATACACCAGCAATTTAGATTAAATTTAGTGTTGGGTAATTTCCGGAACGGGTGTTTAGTTGCAAGCGGAAAAATATAGATTTATATTAAATTTTTAGACATATTGAAATCGGCATAATGGACGGGCTATCCGGCTTAGAGAAGGTTTTTAAAGAAGAATTTTATAATTCTTCGGTTCAAAGATGCCAAGTTCACCTTGCTAGAAATGTATTATCCAAGGTGCAGGTAAAGCACAAAAAAGAGGTTGCCGACGGCTTAAGGTCAATATTCTATGCCACGTCTAAAGATAAAGCTATGGAATTTTTCAAAGAATTTAAAAATAAATACGATAAGGATTTTCCGTCCGCCGTTAAGTCTTTATCCAACTCGATAGATTCTTCAATAATACGACATGCAAGAAAGTTTTGCTATTTAAAATGGATTTTGGGCGGGGCTTTAAACCATAAATATATGGTATAAACAAATAATATTACATATACAATCGAAAATGCCCATACAGGAAAATTATAATAAACCAATCTGTCCACATATGTTTGAATGAAAGGAACTCTATAACCCCTTTTTCCCGCCGTCTGTAATAAATCACTCTGGATATCGGTAAGAAAGCATGCATCGCCCAATATAGCCTGCACTGTCACTATAACCATAGAAACCAGATGGGTTAATCTCCACCAGAATTCGTTTATAAATTTCCATTTTAATTTTACGCCTAAAGGAATCGAGACAAAACCAAAAATAATAAACAGTATGACAAGCAAATGAAAATATAACACAAAGCCCGCCAACCGAACAAGCTCTTTATCGGATAACATAGTATTATTCCATAAAATTATAAAATTGCGCGGAAATCTTCAGGCAGTTTTAAGCACCGCTAAGCCTTTGCTTATAATTCTTTTAAAGGGCAATCACCACACAACGGCGTTCTCTTGCAAAACATTTTGCCGGCCATTACAATTAAAGCATGATATTCATTATATACCTTAACATTTGCTTCATCCGGCATAATATTGGCCATAAATAATCTTTGCAGCTTTTCATACTTCTCTTTCAAAGCGCCTTTAATTATATTATGCCTTTCAAGTATTCTTCTGGTATATGCGTCTATAACAAATACGGGTTTTTTAAACGCATACAAGAGAATACTATCCGCCGTCTCTTTGCCTATGCCGAAAATCCCCAGAAGTTTTTCCCTCATCGCAAACGCATCCTCTTTTTTCATCAATTCAAGGGAAAAATTATACTCCCTTTTGGCGAAATTGATAAATTCTTTAATTTTTATCGCCTTTTGATTGTAATACCCCGAAGGTTTAATATAGAGTTTTAACAAATCCAAATCTATTTCATAAATGGCTTTAAAAGATAAGAGATTATGTGTATTCAGATTATTTAGAGCCTTTTCCGCGTTCTTCCAGCTTGTGTTTTGCGTTAATATCGCCCCAATTATAACCTCAAAGTCGGATTTTGCAGGCCACCAGTTCATCTGCCCGAATTTATCGAGCAAAATATTATAAATCGTCAGTAAAACATCGCTTTTATATTCAAATTCGATAGAATCCTTACTCTTACCCGCCATTTCTTAGTTTATTATTTTTAAAATATTTCAAGTTAATCATCCTTATTTTTATTTACGAACCCGATTATATCGTAAATATCGTTAAATCCGTTATCCGTTAAATATCCCTTAACCCCTTCAACTATTTGCGGAATTATTTTAGGATTTATAAACGAATAAGTCCCCACCGCAACCGCGGTAGCACCGGCCAAGAAAAATTCCACCGCATCTTCCCATGAACTTATTCCACCCATTCCTATAACGGGGATCCTCACGCTACTATAAACATCGTTCACAAGTTTTAAGGCAACCGGCTTAACCGCGGGACCAGAAAGCCCGCCAAAACCCCCGCCTAATTTAAAACTTTTGTTTTTTATATCTATAGAAGCGGCGGGAATTGTATTTATTAAAGATATAATATCGGCCCCTGCTTTCTCGCAAACCTCGGCAATAAAAGATATATCGGCCACCATGGGGGAAAGCTTTGCTATTAAGGGTAAATTACCGCCTATAGCCTCCTTGACGGATGAAATCAACTCGTAAACAATCTGCGGATCGGCTCCGAAAGACCGCCCGCCTTCTTTAATATTGGGACATGAAATATTTGCCTCCAGGGCACTAACTCCATCAAGCCGCGATAACATTCCGGCAAGACTTGCGTATTCCTCTGCGCTCTTGCCAAAAAAATTTACGATTATAGGCTTATTAAAATGCCTTAAAATCGGAAGTTTTTCATCTCTGAATCTTTCAAATCCGACGTTTTGAAGTCCGATAGAGTTAATTAAACCGCAGGACGACTCGCAAATTCTTGGCATTTCGTTTCCTTCGGACGGACTCAACGAAATCCCTTTAGTCACAAGCGCTCCAAAATATGTATAGTCCACCACATTTATAAACTCTTCGCCGTATCCGAATGTCCCCGATGCGGGCATAATTGGATAACGGAGTTTTAAATCCCCAAGTTTAACTGAAAGGTTTGTGTTCAGGTTTTTATTTAAATCTCGCCCGTTGCCCGTTTCTTGAGGCGCTGTTTTTAAATCATTATCTTTACCCGCAAATTTACTGGAAAAGCCGTATAACCCGCCGGCATAAAAAACCGGCCCGTCCCGGCAGACCCTTTTATAAACAAAATTTGAACCGCCGCCGCTAAAATCCTTGCATTTTATCACGCATCCAAGGCAAACTCCCATGCCGCATCCAAAACTTTCCTCCAGAGATAACTGCAATTTTTCTAAAAGTTTGGCATCTTCAAATCTATTAACCAATGCTTTCAGCATTGGTTTTGGACCGCAAGAATAAAATGAGGTAAAGAAAGGGGCGTCTTCATAATTTTTACCTGAATAAACACCCGTATTTATATCGTAAAATAGTAATTCGACCACGCTTCCCTTAAATCCAAACGATCCGTCGTCGGTCGCAAAATAAACCTCGTCAAACCTTGAATGAATACTATACCTGAAGTAAAGTTCCTCAGCCTTCCTTGCGCCGTAATATAAAACTACCTTATCCCTCTTGTTCTTACCATTCTTATTATCGTCGTATTCATTATCCAAGGTGTTATCCCCGCTACTATCGTGAGATCGGTAATTATTAAAATTATTAAGTATATGACCCGGAATTGAGTATAATGGAGCGATGCCGATACCTCCCGCAATTAAAACATGGATTTTCCCGTTCTTAGATTCCCCTAAATCCGGCTTCAAGTTAAAACCATTCCCCAACGGGCCAACGACATTTAAAAAGTTACCCTTCGCAATTTTACTTAAAACATCCGTTCCCTTTCCGTAAACTCTGTATAACACCTCAAATTCATTGCCGTTAAATCTGTTAAAAATCGAAAACGGCCTGCTTAATAACGGTCCAAGGTCGCAGATGCTCGTTTTAAGCATAACAAATTGGCCGGGCTTAAAATTTGACGCTATAAATTGGTTTTTAAGCCTTAAAAGGTAAGTATCTTCAGTATCCTTTATCTTCTGATTAACCGTTATTTCACAGCTTTCGCTTATAATGAGCGGGGTGCGGGCAACGCTTTTTTTTAGGGTATAATCGTCCAAATCCACTAAATGACCTCCTTAACCATACATAAAGCATCTTCTTTATTATCATCATAATAGCCCTTCCTCAACATAAAAACCTTAAAATCTAATTTTTTATAAAGCTTTATTGCCCTGAAATTAGAGACCCTTACCTCTAAATAAAAATATTTTACGCCCAAATTGATATATTTTCTCAGGATATAATTCGCCATAAATGTTCCAATTCCCTTTGATTGCTCAGCCCTGGCAACCGTTATATCCAAGATATGCATTTCATCCAAAACGTTGTAAAAAATGACAAATCCGATAATTTTAGATTTTAGGCCAAATTTTATGCTATCCTTGCGAACTATGGGGCCATCGTTAGTTTTATCCAATTTTGTATATTCATTATTTGTGTAGCATACAATAAAACCGGACCTTTGCCTTTTAAACTCGCTGTCAAACATCTTCATATCCCATGCCGTTTGGGAAGCTTGCCTATGTATATCAAACATCTCCTTAACTGCGTAATCAAGAAAGGTTTGCGGGTTGGATGCCGTTTCTACGGACTGATTTAAAACAGCACTATTTCTTTCTTCGTTTTTGTTAAAACCTTCAGGTATATCCGGATTGACAATATCTTTAAGGTTTATGCAATTTAATTCCATATCTCAATATTATAAAAATCACATAATATCTTTGTATGCTTCCTTAAAACGATTATTAATAAAAGGCCAGTTCCTCCTCGCCTTTTCTACCTCTTTTGTTTCGATATTGTAAATAATAATGGATTCATTAAGACCCGCAAAATCGTCAAGAATAGTTCCGTCGGGGGAAACGCAAAACGATTTTCCATAAAAATCAAGGGCTTTATCCCTTCCAACCTTGTTTACCCTCAATATATAAACACCGTTAACAAAAGCATTTGCGGAAATAGACAAAAACCACTTGCTGTTAGTATTAAAAGCGGAAGCGGTGGGGGCGAAAATAATTTCTGCTCCTTTAACGGCTAAAACTCTGGATACTTCGGGATAAAAATTATCCCAGCACATTTGGACGCCTATGATCCCAAACTTAGTGCTAAAGACAGGAATGTTTTCCCCGTTGGAAAAATAAGACTTTTCATAGTAATACTCGACATCGGGGAGATGAATTTTTCTATAAACCCCAAGAATCTCGCCCTTTTCACTTATGACGGCCGTACTGTTGTAATAAAGGTCGCCACTTTTTTCAAAAAAAGGGGCAATAATAATCATTTTAAAATTTTTTGCCTGTTCCCTTAACAACTCTAAAGTTGTTCCGCTGACATTTTCCGCCAATGCAAGGTTTTTACCTACGTTATCTATTTCCCTATCTTGCGGAAACCAATTGGTCGTAAAAAGCTCCGGAAAGCAAACGATATCGGCTTTATTTTTTGAAGCCATAGATAAAAAATCAATTGCTTTTTTAACCGATATATTTTTATCTGCCGAGGAAGACATCTGCACCGCACAAATTTTAACTCTCATTTCAAAAGCACCCTTTCACACCGCTTACGCCTTACACCCTGGAAAGCCCCCTCGATTCCCTTTTACGGCCGCTTTCGGATAATAGTTTCTTTCGCAAGCGAATGGACTTTGGAGTAAATTCGACAAGTTCATCGTCTTCGATGAATTCAAGCGCATATTCTATTGTAGGTTTTATGGGGGGAGTTAATGTAATCATCTCATCCGAAGCCTTTGACCTCATATTGCTGAGCTGCTTTTTTTTGCATGGATTGACGGCAATATCCCCCGGTTTTGAATGAATTCCTATTATCATCCCTTCATAAACCTCGTCCTGAGGGCTCATGAAAAGACTGCCCCTATCCTGCAAATTAAATAAACCGTATGAATTGGCTTCACCGGTTTCCATAGATATCATTACTCCGTTTTTTCTGGGAGAAATATCAAAGGCATATTCGTCAAATTTATAAAAATTATGGTTCATTGTCCCTGTACCTTTGGTAAGCGTCAAGAATTCGTTATGAAACCCCATTATGCTCCTTGAAGGTATAACAAACTCAAGATAGGTATTCCCCTTGTCATCTTTAGTCATATCTATTAGATTGCCCTTCATGGATGAAAGTCTTTCGAGGATTACCCCGGTGAATTCGTCCTTAACGGTTATATACAAAAGCTCGTAAGGCTCCATTTTTTTGCCCTCGATTTCCTTTATAACGCCTCTGGGTTTGGACAGTGCAAATTCAAACCCTTCCCTTCTCATTTTTTCGATTAAAATGGATAAATGCAGAAGTCCCCTGCCATAAACATCAAATACCGTTTCATCGCCGGTGCCGGTAACCTTAAGCCCGACATTGTTCAACACCTCTTTATAAAGCCTTTCCTTTAACTGCCTTGTCGTTACAAATTTCCCCTCTCTTCCGGAAAAAGGGCTTTTATTAACTATAAAATTAACAAGAATAACAGGCTCGTCTATTTTTATTCTTTGCAACGGGGATACGGGCCTATCTTTTACGATATAATCCCCTGCGCTAACGCCCGTAAGTCCTGCTGCTAAGGCAATATCGCCTTCGTTTATTTCGCCGATCTCTTGTTTTTTAAGTCCGTCAAATAAAAATAGCTTTGTCGGCCTCGCTTTAACCAACTCATCCTTGACATTATACAAATATACCTGATCCATAACCTTAAGTTTCCCCGATTTAACAATGCCGATGGCGGTTGCGCCAAGAAAATCGTCATGGCCTATGCTTGTGACCAAAAACTCGAGATTTGGATTATTTATAATAGACGGATGGGGTATAAAATCCACTATCGCCTCAAAAAGCGGATTAAGCCTGTCTTTATAGCGGCTTTCCCCCGTTATCCCTAAATCTTTTATTGCATAACCCTCTTTTGCGGAGGAATATATCACTGGAAAATCCAGGTTGGCATTTTCACCGCCCAATTCAAGAAATAAATCGTAAACCATCTCTAAAACATCTTTCGGTCTGGCGCCCGGTCTGTCTATCTTATTTATCACAAGCACGACTTTCAGATTAAACTCTAAGCACTTTTTTAAAATAAATCTCGTCTGCGGCATAGGTCCGTCAAAGGCATCCACTAAAAGTAAAACTCCGTCAACCATGGCAAGCACTCTTTCAACCTCGCTTCCAAAATCCCCGTGTCCCGGCGTATCAACAATATTAATCCTATAATCATTAAACTTTATGCCCGTGCATTTCGATAAAATAGTTATTCCGCGCTCTTTTTCAAGCTCATCGGTGTCCATCGCCCTTTCGGGCAAAGCTTCAAAATCCCTTTTACTTATGCTTTCTTTAAGCATTTTATCTATCAACGTGGTTTTGCCGTGGTCAACATGGGCAACAACCGCAATATTCCTAATTTTTTCCTGATAGTTCAACTATCCGCCTCCAGGCATATATTATCCGTTAACAAAATGAATTGTATATATGCTATATTAATTTATTATTATAACACATTTATATCTATTATTTTTATTGTTTACGGCAATAAAAAAACCCCAATAAATGAAATTTATTTACTGGGGTTAATGATTTTGAAAATGGCCAAATCTTAAAACGGCATACTTTTATTTGCTTGCTATTACTTTGTTATTTATTCCTTAACACTACTTTTCCATACAGGATAGGATAGTGAACGAACGAATCATGAATGCAAGTAGAGAACATACACCGCTTAATTCATATGCAAAGATTAAGCCTTTGTCACATTGATAGCCTGGGGGCCTTTTGCGCCATTGGTGATTTCAAACTCTACTTTTTGTCCCTCTGCTAAAGTTTTAAAGCCATCCTGCGAAATTGCAGAATAATGAACGAAAACATCCTGCCCGTTTTCCTGTTCGATAAATCCAAAACCTTTGCTGTCGTTAAACCATTTCACTTTCCCTTGGTACCTCATACTTTACTTCTCCTTACTCTCCTTTAACGACCGGTAAAAACAGCCGTTAAATGTTAAAATTAGACCTTCATCCAAACATATAGACAAACAAGTCAATACAGAGAATATAACATTAAACAAATAATGTCAAGTTTATTTTTTAGCTGTGTCAAGGCAAAGTAGAAATGTCCTTGTTTTGCCAATTTTAAGATATCGCCTTTTAGTTGAAATTAATCAATATATTTTATTTATTATATATTCTCTGCCTGAAAATCTCATACGCCATGACGGCAAAGCTGACTCCGGCATTTAAAGAGTTTATATTTCCAACCATCGGTATCTTTACAATCTTTTCGCACTTCGAGATTGTAAGCCTTCTTAAGCCCTTGCCCTCGGAACCTATAACAACGGCCAGCGGAACATTATAATCTATCGAATAAATATCGTCTTTAGAATTGTTAGACATTCCTATAATCCATATACCCCGCTTTTTTAAATCGTCTATAACCCTTGCGATATTTGTAACCCTCGCCACATCGACATAAAATAGCGCCCCCTGCGAAACCTGGGCTACGGAAGAGGTTATAAAAATAGAATTTGACTTCGGGAGTATAATGCCCGAGATGCCGGAGCAATTTGCCGTCCTGATAATGGAACCTAAATTTTGCGGGTCCGTAACTTCATCTAATATTAAATAAAACGGCAATTGTTTAGATTTGTTCCCGAATAGCTCCTCATACTGCTTTTCGTTATAGTGGGCGGTTGCCGCTATTCCCTTTATAAAGGCCTCTTTTCCGAACTCTTTTATAAAGATATCGTTATTTTTTATTTCTATTTCGATTTTTTTTTCTTTAATTAAATTTAAAAGATCTTTATTAATAAAACCGCTCTTTTGCTTTTTCTCGCTTACATAAACAGTTTTTTGCAGTTTACAGGAAACAATAGCTTCTCTAATAGTGTTTGTCCCGTATATCGTCAATTGCATTAATTTAGTCCGGCTTATTTTTATTTTATTTATATTGTATATATATAAATTTTAAACAGATTAATTTCCGGCAAATCTTTCGATATCATTATAAACTGCCTTTAAAGCCTCTATGGGATTGTTAGAAGCCGTAACCTCCCTTCCTATAATTATGTAGTCCGCTTGCGAATTAAACGCCATAGAAGGCGTCATCACCCTTTTCTGGTCGTCTACCCGCACGCCGCCGGCGGCGGCATTGCCGGCATTCCCGTCTTTTGCGTAATTACCCCTTTTTAACCTGATTCCCGGGATAATTGTTTTAAAGCCGTCACCCAAAACTTTTTTTATTTCGACGGATTCGTATCCTGAACACACCGCCCCGTCAAGACCTGAAATTTTAGCCAATTTTGCAAGATGCAAAGCCAAATTACCGACAATATTGCCGCAGCCTCCGTTTAAACCATCAGGATTAGTTTTTTCTTTGGAATAATAAAAGATATCCCTTACATCCCCTTCCGAGAGATTAGTTAAAACCGTTACTGCAATAATATCGATGTTTTTTCCTATTTTATCCGCCGCCTCCATTCCCCCTTTTTTCGCAGATTTCATCATCTCGACCCCTCCGGAGGCATGAACGTTTATTATATCGACACCTAATTCGCCGGCAGACTTAACGGCATTATAAACGGTATTGGGAATATCGTGAAATTTAAGATCTAAAAATATCTTGCAGCCGTAATCCCTGATTAATTTCACACTTTTATCGCAACAGGAGGTAAAAAGTTCCAGCCCTATTTTATAAAAAAGAGCTTCCCCTTTAAGCCTTTCCAGCATATCTTTTGCCGAATCCAGATTGTTATAATCCAGCGCAATTATAACCCTTTCTTTAAAATTTTTCATATAAAATATAATCCATATGAAATATTAATACCTAAAAACCTGCCTATTTTCTTTCTATCTTAAAAATTCACATAGCGGTACAAAAAAATACCCCTTTTTCTTAAGACGAGGGACCTCCTTCATTAAAACCCGAACGGTGCTTTGCCTTGGGTGGCCTATAATTATAACCCTTTTGAATCTGCCGGCTAAAGATGCGGCAATCTTAATCTGATTTTTTATATATTTAATCGATGGCTTATCGTCTAAAAAAACATCCCTCTGCGCCGATGGAAGCCCGCTTTTTAATGCGCACCGGTAAGCATAGCTGTTTCCATCGGTTAGACTATCCACAAAAAATAAACCCTTTTTCTTAAAAACAGAAACGGCATCGCAAATTTTATTTTTATCGGATGTAAATAAAGAGCCTTCGTGATTATTAGCTCCATCCACAAACGGAAGCCTGTTTATATCGGTGAAAATCTTATTTCTTATCTCTTTTTTATTCATCGAAACAGACAACGCCCCATCTCCCGGAAAAAGTCTGGTATTAACCGGCTCCATTGGGATATGCATTATAGTTTCATATCCTAATTTATGCAGCGTTAAGTCTATTTGTTTAGAAAAAGGGGCATAAGGAAAAATTGCAAAAGTTATCGGGGTATGCAGCGAAATTAAACCGTCTATAAAAGTCGCGTCATAGCCTACATCATCTACATCCAGCGATATTTTGGGAGCGTTTACATATTGTTTTACAGAATTAAACCCGCTGTTATCAATCCCTTTTACTATAAAAACTGATTTCAGAATAAGTCTGGATTTATAATAAAAATACAGGCATAAAGTGTTATTTTTGACTGCGTACGAATAATAGCTTACCTGCCCTTTAGAGGGTATTATATATTTTCTAAACTCTCTTCTAAAAATATTTTCTATTAAATTAAAATCCGGGTCTTTTGATACTAAAACATTATATTTTAAAAAATCGAGATTTATATCCCTCAAATTATTTCCACGGCTTCCGGGCGTCTTAACATTTAAGACAATATGTTGTTTTATAATATTACGACTTGGAATGTTTAAATTTTTTAATGTCTTTTTAAAGAAAATAGTTAAATTTCTTACGGGATGTTTTTTATAAAGAGCTATCTTTAAGGCCGTTCTATCAGACCTTCCGGAATTAATATACTGTTTAAACCGTTCGGCATACCGTACCAAAAATAAAAATTTATAAATAAAAATAAAAAAAAGCGCGGCAATAAAAAAGCCGGCCGATATTAATAAAATTTTACGCCTTAACCTGCCATTGTTTTCTTTTTTATCTTTCGCCAAGCTTACTTTACTCCGACGCTTTTAATGAAATTCCAACCCTTAAGCAGTTCATAAGCAAACCTGAACTGATCGTCTTTTTTAAAATACACCTTAAATACATCGTATTTATACTTTTCTTTTATTTTCTTACCTTCAGGATTTCTAAAGTGATGCCTTAAATTAATCTCCCTTAATTTAGAAGGTGGCTTTACGAATATAAAATCCTTTGAGCTGTGAACGATAAAATTTGGCATTACACCTCTGTCCTGAACCGAAACGCCGTTAGGCAAAAAGTAAAAGGCTGTCGTTAGTCCAATGCCTGCACCATCCGGAAGTGTAAAAACCGTCTGGACGGAACCCTTGCCAAATGTCCGCGTTCCAACCACAATAGCCCTTTTATGAGCCTGAAGGCTTCCCGCCATAATTTCGGCGGCACTAGCAGTTCCAGAATTTACTAAAACAACCACAGGGTATTTAAAAGGCGTCTTTTCCCCTAAGGCAAAGTATTTTACATCCTGAGATTTGATTCTTCCTTTTGTATAAACTACTACCCCGCTTTTTATAAAATCGCTGCAAACCTTAATAGCTTGATTTAAAAGACCGCCGGGGTTATTTCTTAAGTCGATGATTAACCCTTGAATCCCGTGCTCCCTTAAGCTTATGACTTTTAGTACTTTCAAAAGTTGGCTGTTTGTGTGTTCCTGAAAACTTGAAATTCTTACATAACCGATATGATGCGGCAGTATCATATATTTCACGCTTTTTAATATTATGTTCTCTCTGATAAGTTTAAAAACCCCGGGTTTTTTAAAACCCTTGCGTTCTATCAAAAGGCTGACAACGCTTCCGGCCTTACCGCGAAGAAGGTTAACCGCCTTCATAATATTCATATTATATGTTGAAATATTATTAATTTTTTCAATAATATCGCCCGCTTTTATACCTGCCTTAGCGGCCGGGAAACCATCTATGGGCGATATTACGACAATATAATGATTTCTGACGGAAATTTTAACGCCGATGCCGACAAATTCTCCCGAAGTTTCGGCTTTCATTTGCCTAAATTCGTTTGGAGTTAAAAAATAGGTATGCGGGTCCAATGTGGACACCATACCTTCTATTGCCCCAAAAATAAGCTTTTCAGAGTTTTCTTTCTTTATATAATTATTTTTTATTAAAGTATATACTTTTGAAAAAAGCCTTAAATTTTTAATGGTGCTTCCGCTCAATTTCTTTGCGAAACAGGAATCGTTGTTTATGAAACCAAAAAACACAGCAAAAAAAATAAGGAATATTACAGGTTTGATTAACGACCTGCTTAAAAACTTACCCATAGTTTTACCTCAGGTTATGATAAATTATGATAAATGCCGTACCGCCTTTTTAGGATTATTATTTATTTCGTCTATTGATTTTATAATCTTATTCCTTAAAAGTCTATCCTTTTTATTTTTCTATTTATTTGCGTATTTTATCTTGATTATCTAAAAATGCCGTAAAAACGCGAGTTCAAAAGATATGACGGATTTGTCCGCTGGAATAAATAAAAAAACCCGCCTCTCCACTTAATATATGCAATATTAAATTAATACGGAAAAGCGGGAATAAGATTTTTAATTCTAAAGCCTGACTCTTTAACTCAGGAGCTACCGGAATATTTTACATTTTTTTTATTCCTGAAGCCTTTTTGGCAGCCGGAGCCTTTTTCATTCCTGAAGCCTTTTTGGCAGCCGGAGCCTTTTTGGCCGGTGCAGCAGGTGCGGCTGGAACCGCAGGAGCCGTTGGCGCCGGTTTAGGAGCTGGTTTTTTTGCGCAACCGGAAAACGCCAGGACCGACACAACTAAAAACACTCCTAAAATTAATACCGTAAGCTTTTTCAAAATTTATCACCTCCTTTAACAATTTTTATTCTATTTTTAGCTATACCTTTTGTCAAGAAAAATTTATAATATGAAATAATATGAACGGATTCGGCTTCCAAATAATAACCAAAGATTTCGACGTGGCCAGATATAAAATATATATAGATAATTTATCGAGAATAGCCGTAAAAAGTTGCGCCGATGTGTTGCAGCTGAGGAACAAAAAATCAACGGCTAAGGATATTTACTATGCGGCTCTATACATAAAAAGCCTTTTAAGTAAATTTAGCTCCGGAAGAAAACCCTTGTTCATCGTGAACGACAGGCCGGATATCGCCTATCTGACCGGGGCGGACGGCGTCCACATCGGTCAGGATGATTTTCCATTAATAACTACAAAAAAAATTTATCCGGATTTAATCGTGGGCGTAAGCGCCTGTAACCTAAAAGAGGCGCTTGTCGCCCAAAATGAAGGAGCTGATTACATTGGCGTTGGTCCGGTTTATGATACTTCTTCCAAGGCGGATGCGGGAAACATGATAAGCCCGGAAAATATAAAAACAATATGCCGCAGCGTAAAAATACCGGTTATTGCCATCGGCGGTATAAATACCTATAATATTAAAGAGTTATCCACCTACGGCGTAAAAGGCGTTGCAGTTATAAACGCCATCTCCGGTTCCGTAAATCCGTTGAAAACAGCCGTTACTTTTAGACAAAATATTGATAAACTAATGGGGGCAAACGCCGCTCGTGTTTAATTAAGTTAAGGACATAGGTTAAATTCCGGTGAGGTTTTTTATCAAATCTATATTAATATGTTTGCGTATGTTTTCCGATAATAAATCATAATTACGGTTTTTAACCCCAAAGTAAGAATCGGCTTCTGATTCATGGCCATCCACCTGGATATTGCAAGCGCAAACTTTGCCTTTATTCCCTTTTTCGGCAGTTTTTAAGTTTTTTATAATAATGTCTATCACAAAATTTTTAAAGGACTTGTTTGCAAATAATCCGTGAATATACGTGCCTATTTTTTTATTGTCCTTTGACATAATGCCCATTTCCGCAGGAGAGGAGTCATGCAATGCCGGGGCGGATTCGAAGATACGCGTATAAGTATCTTCGTCTGAACAACCCTCTATAAAAAAGGTTCTCCCGTTATGTATTTCGTAGCCTCTTAGAACATCCGACCGGATATTGCTTCCTGGGTTGAACCGGTATTGCTGGTTTAACAGTCTTTTCTCATTCTGCATTACTGTAACGGTTTCAAAAAATCCGAAACCGGCAGCCTCAAATGTTTCCGACTCGATATGAAAAGGGTCTTTAATCCATTTCCCCATCATTTGAAAACCGCCACATATTCCCATAATAACGCCATATTTTTCGAAATCCTTTATATAATCGAAAATCCCGGCCTTTTTTAAGCCCAATATATCGCCAATAGTAGATTTTGAACCTGGAATGATTATCATGTCGAATTCGGTCAGCCGCTTCGGCACATCTTTAAAAAATCGTACGGCTACCCTATTGTCGTAAAAAAGCGGGTCAAACTCATGAAAGTTTGATATGCGGTTTAAATGAATGATCCCTATCCTTAACCTGCCGGATTGAGTTAAATTATTTGAATCGCCGCCCTCCGGACGATCCGTTAAATTGAGGCTGTCTTCCGCCTCCAAACGAAGATTTTTAATATGGGGGATAACCCCGAAACAAGGGATTTTAACCATTGATTCGATAGATTTTATGCCTGGGGTCAAGACTCTTAAATCGCCTCGAAATTTATTGATAATAAAACCTTTAATTAGCCTTCTCCATTTTAACGGAAGTAATTTAACCGTTCCAAAAACAGAAGCAAATACACCGCCTCTTTCGACATCGGCAACCAAAATCACGGGAATATCGTAAACTTCGGCAAAACCCATATTTGCTATATCAAATTTGAACAGATTTATTTCTGCCGGACTTCCGGCACCCTCAAGTATTATCAGATCGTTATCTTGCGCTAAAAACTCAAAGCTTTCTTTAGCTTTCTTAAGAAAATAATCCCTTTTCCCGGCGTAATCGTTAAAATTCATATTGCCGTAGAACTTCCCCTCTACTATTAAGTGCATACCGCAATCCGAGGCGGGTTTTATCAAGATGGGATTTACCTGCCTTATAGGATTTTTAAAAGCCGCTTCGGACTGAACAGCCTGGGAAACGGCAATCTCAAAGCCGTCATCCGTGACAAAACTGTTTAAAGACATATTTTGGGATTTAAAGGGGGATGAACTATAGCCTTCCATTGAAAAATACCTTAAAAAGCCGGCCGTCAAAGCGCTTTTACCTGCGGAACTTGTTGTTCCCTGTATCATAAAATATTTGGCTTTGCCGGTAAAATTAACATTTTGGGCTGTGCCGGGCTTCGTTTTCATTTTTTTTATTGGATTTTTTATTAAACTTAAGGCGCCGTTTTAAAGCCGATATTCAACCGGCAAATATCTAATTCGAATAATTAATATCCGGTGAATTTTTTAATTCTCTGGTTCCTTAGGGCTTCGCCGGCATATTTTTTGAGACTCTCAAGGTTTTCTATAATAGCCATTTTTACATTATTAGAGGCTAAAGCCCTGTTATTATGTGCCCCGCCAAGCGGTTCCGGTATGATGCCGTCAATAACCTTTGAGCTGTAAAGGTCTTTTGCAGTAAGCTTCAGTGAATTAGCGGCTTCTTCGGTTTTAGAAATATCTTTATATAATATCGAGGCGCAGCCTTCAGGGGATATTACCGAATAAATGGAATATTCGAGCATCAGCACTCTATTGCCAACCCCAAAAGCAAGCGCACCGCCGCTTCCACCCTCGCCTATAATAATGGATATAACAGGTACTTCGACATTTAATAAGGTATAAATGGTTTTTGCAATAGCTTCGGACTGCCCCCTCTCTTCTGCTCCAACACCCGGATAAGCCCCGGGGGTATCGATTAATATTACGATAGGAATAGAATATTTTTCGGCCAATTTAAAAAGTCTTTGTGCCTTTCTATAGCCTTCAGGATGAGGCATGCCGAAATTTCTATACAATTTTTCCTTTGTATTGCGCCCCTTTTGGTGTCCGGCTATCAACACCCTTTGTATATAATTATCATCTTTAATAAAACAGAAACCCCCCACAACGGCTTTATCATCCATAAAAAGCCTATCGCCGTGAAGCTCTGTAAAGCTTTCCGTCATCAGCTCTATATAATCTAAGGTATACGGCCTTAACGGATGCCTCGATAACTGGGTTATGTGCCAATTACCGATATTTTTAAAGATATCCTTTATGAGATTATCCCGTTTAGTTTCAAGGTTTCTTATCTCATCGTCAACATTTGTAATGCCGCTAAGATTAAAAGTTTTAAGCTCCTCTATTTTTTGGTCTAATTCGATTATCGGTTTTTCAAAATCAAGATATTGCAATGCCATAAATTAATCTCACTTACTATATTATTATAATAAAAAACGTTGTTTTAGATCCATCATGCATATTCATTATGTAATATTTAAATACCGGCACAACGGTTTAGATTTAAGCAGTTCCTTATTAATAGAAATATTGTTGTTTAAAATGACTTCGTAACCCGCCGCTTTTAAAACCACCCTGCTATCCCCTTTTGACCTGTATAAAATATCTTTTAACTCAATCAAAAAGTCTCTTAACGCATTGTCGCTATCGTAAGGAATTTCCCTTCCGGTTATTTCGATAACGCATATTGAAGCGGGGGTAGCGAAGGCGGTATTCAATTTAATTTGCGTTGCATCAGCTTTTTTTATTTCAATATGATTTTCGGACACGGATATCTTTGGCCTTATAATTGCCGTATCTGTATTATCTTGCAGGGCGAGCGGAGCACGAACGGCGGCGTGCCGGACTTCGCTCCGTTCAATTTTATAGCTGTCTAAAAACTCAATCTTTTCTCCGATAATCTTAACATTAAGTTCTATATCGCTTTCACTTATATCGCCTGTTTTACCGTCTGAAGCAAGGGGAGCACGAACAATGTCCAAACCCTCTTCAATGCCTTTATAATTTTCTTCGTCAAAATTGTCATCTAAGTCGCCGTTATTTGAAACTGCTTCGAGAGACCCATTTTTTGCATTGCCTTTAATTACCGCCAATCCGGAGAAATCAAGCTTTCCTGTTAAAACCACAGGTTCGTTCGTACCTAAAACAGATTCAAAACGCATGTAATTTTTGGGAAAAAATACAACCTGAATATTTAAATTTCCATCATTCAACACAAAAGACGCCATTTTTTCATTATTTTTAGTTTTATGAATTTTCAGCTGATTTATAACCCCGCAGACTGTATAATTGTCATTTTTTGCTTCCCCTCCCGAAGTTAAATATTTGTCCACAATATCCGTTATATTCCCTTCGCCGATAAGTTTGATTTTTTCTTCATATCCGTCTAAGGGATGCCCCGACAGATAAAACCCCAAAGACTCTTTCTCGTAGGCAAGTACTGATTTTTTATCATCCTTCTCATTCTCGGTTTGAAACGCCGCATCCGCACCCACCCCTTCATTTCCGGGATTTTCCTCAAAGAAAAGGGGGAGCTCAAACTGATCCGAGCTTCTTTTTTCTCTTTGAAAATTAGCTTCCTCCATCACGCTTTCGAGATTATCCAGCATCCATTTCCGGGATTTCCCGCCTATATCGAGTGCCCCGCTTTTTATTAAACTCTCGATAGTTCTTTTATTTACCTTTCGCGTATCAACCCTTAAACAAAAATCCAGCAGGCCTTTAAATAAGCCGCCCTGCTGCCGTACTTGCAAAATAGAATCAATCGCGGACTTGCCTACATTTTTAACGGCCCCCAAGCCTACCCTTATTGCAAGCCCGTTACTACTGCCATTACCGTCAACGATTGTGAATTTTTCCGCCCCGTAGTTGACCGAAGGCGGCAGTATTGAACTTAGCTGGCCCTCGTTTTGCTTAGTTTCGCGACTATGAGAACTTGATTTTGCCTCACTTATTATCTTTGCCAATTTATCGGTATTAGACATTTCGCTTGATAAAATAGCTGCGGTAAAATGCTCTTTGTAATTTGCTTTCAGATAGGCTGTCATATATGCAATATATGCATAAGCCGTCGAATGTGATTTATTAAATCCATATTCGCCGAATTTCGTAATTAACGAAAAAATCTTCTCCGCTTTGCCTTTCTCTATTCCCTTATTTTTACACCCGTTAATGAACTTATCTTTCATCTGGCTTATAAGTCCGGCCTGTTTCTTGCCGACGCCCTTCCTTAAAACATCCGCCTCCCCCATGGAAAATCCCGCAAGAGAGATTGCAATTTCCATTATTTGTTCCTGATAAAGTATTACACCGTAAGTGTCATTTAATATATCCTTTAACAAAGGATGGATATAACGTATTTTAACCCTTCCGTGCTTTGCATTGATAAAATCATCTACCATTCCGCTCCCCAGCGGTCCGGGCCTATACAAGGCAACAAGAGGGATTAAATCCTCAAAGGAGTTTGGCGCCAGTTTTTTTATTAACTCTTTCATGCCCGAACTTTCAAGCTGAAATACCCCCGTGGTATCTCCCGAGGACAGAATTTTATAAGTTTTTTGATCGTTTAAATCAATATCGTGTATGTTAAAATTTTTAGACGGCCCGGCGCAGCAATGCTCTTCGGATAAATGCCCCTCGGGTAAATCGTTTTTCTTCCGGTTTATAAGTCTGATAGCCTCGTTTATTACCGTAAGCGTTTTTAGCCCCAGAAAATCGAATTTGATAAATCCTAATTTCTCCAAGTCTTGTCCCGTATATTGAGTCGTTATAACATCATTCTCTTTTGAACCCTTGTATAAAGGCATAAAGTGAAGAATGGGTTCGTTGGATATTACAACCCCCGCAGCATGGGTGCTGGCATGTCTTGCAAGTCCTTCAAGCCTTTTGGCTATTTCTATTAACTTTTTAACTTTCAAATCGGTATTTATTAAATTTTGAAGTTTCGGTTCTTTTTTGACGGCTTCTTCGAGTGTAATACCGATTATGTTCGGAACGAGCTTGGCTATTTTATCGACCTCGGCATAAGGCATATTAAGCGCCCTTCCCGTATCCCTTATGGCGGCCTTCGCCTGCATTGTTCCAAACGTAATTATTTGAGAGACATTCTCCTCCCCATATTTTTCGGCAACATATTTAATTACCTCATCTCTTCCGTTTATGCAAAAATCTGAATCGATATCCGGCATGCTAATTCGTTCTGGATTAAGAAATCTTTCGAACATCAAATTATATTTAATCGGGTCTATATCGGTAATCTTTAAAGAATACGCGACAAGGCTTCCGGCTGCAGAACCCCTTCCGGGTCCGACGGGAATACCGTTATCCTTCGCATATTTGATAAAATCCGAAACTATTAAAAAATATCCGGCAAAATTAGATTTTTTAATAACCTCTATCTCCATATCCAATCTCTTTTTATATGCCTCCGTATTTTTTAAATAGGATTCTTTTGCCATTTTGGTTGGATTTTTTATAAATCTTTCATCGAATCCTTCCCTTGCTTCTTTTTCAAAAAAGTCAAGGATAGAAATGCGGGGCGCCGCCGGACCGTCGTTGGTTTCCCTGATTATAAACTGCGGAAAATGGTGTCCTTCTTTAAGTTTAAAGGAAAAATTACATTTATCTTCTATTATTTTCGTGTTAGAAATAGCTTCACCGGGATACCCGCGAAACAAGTCCGTCATCTCTTCCTGCGATTTAAAATATAAATCCTTTGTCGAAAATCTCATTCTATCTTTGTCTTCTATTGTTTTCCCTGTCTGAATACATAAAAGAACATCGTGTGCCTCGTAATCATCCTTTAAAAGATAATGACAATCATTGGTTGCAACAAGAGGAACGCTATATTTTTTGGATAACCCGATCATTCCGGCATTTACCGTTTTTTGTTCTTCTATGCCCTGCACCTGCATTTCTAAATAAAAATCATCGCCGAATATATCCAGATAATATTGAAGGCTTTTTTCTGCCAAGTCCATTTTGCCTTGAATTAAATTATAAGGTATTTCTCCTTTTAAACAGGCTGATAATGCAATTAAACCGTTATGGTTTTCTTTTAAAATTTTTTTATCTATTCTCGGCTTATAATAAAAGCCTTGAGTGTAAGATTTTGATATAAGTTTTGAAAGATTTTGATATCCCTCTTCATTTTTAGCAAGTAAAATCAAGTGATAATATAATTTTTCATTTGAATTTTTAAGTGTCATATCCGCTCTCGAAACATACATCTCGCATCCGATTATAGGTTTGACGGATTTTTTAAAAGCCTTTTCGTAAAACTCGACGGCGCCAAACATATTCCCGTGATCGGTAATCCCAACGGCGGACATATCGAACTCTACAGCCTTGTTTATAATATCGTCAATTTTAATAGCGCCGTCTAAAAGGCTGTAATGCGAATGTAAATGAAGATGAACAAATTTACCCATAAAATTATTACTCCCACTCGATTGTCGAAGGCGGTTTCGATGTAATATCGTAAACCATCCTATTGACTCCCTTTATTTCAGAAATTACCCGCGCCGAAATTGTTCTTAAAATATCGTAATCTAATTTTATAAAATCGGCCGTCATACCGTCGGATGAACCCACCGCCCGGAGTGCTATAAGGGATTCATAGCTTCTTTTATCCCCCATGACGCCAACGGTTTTAACCGGGATTAAAACAGGAAAAGACTGCCAGATCTTATCTTCCAATCCTGCCTTTTTTATCTCTTCCGTAACAATGGCGTCAGCCCGCCTCAGAGTTTTAAGTCTGTTTTTATCGACATCCCCCATTATCCTTATGGCAAGGCCCGGTCCCGGAAAGGGCTGCCTGTTAATGACCTCCATAGGAATTCCTAAATTATTTCCTATTACGCGAACCTCATCCTTAAATAGTTCCCTTAACGGTTCGATTAGCTTTAATCTTATTTTTTTTGGAAGGCCACCGACATTGTGATGGCTTTTAATAATGCTTGAAGCGCCAAATACCCTGACAGATTCGATAACGTCCGGATAAAGCGTCCCTTGTACAAGAAAATCGACATCCTTTATTTTTTTAGCCTCTTTTTCGAATATTTCCATGAAGAGTTTTCCGATAATTTTTCTTTTCTTTTCCGGATTTTTAACCCCCTTTAAGGCTTTTAGAAATAAATTAGCCGCATTTACAAACTTCACATTTAATTTTAAATTTTCTTTATAAAACTTTATAACGGCTTTTCCCTCGTTTTCCCTTAAAAGACCGTTGTCCACGAATATGCACCTGAGTTTATCTCCCATGGCTTTATTTGCAAGAACGGCGGCAACGGTGGAATCAACCCCGCCGGAAAGGGCGCATATGGCTTTTTTGCCGTTCGTAAGGTTTTTAATATCCCGCACCTTATTTTCGATAAAATCTTCGAGTTTCCAGGTCTTCTTAACCTTTGCAATATTAAAGAGAAAATTATTTAATATTCTCAGTCCGTAATCGGTGTGGGCAACCTCGGGATGAAACTGAAGTCCATAAAGATTTTTTTCGCTATTTTCAAAGGAAGCAATGGAACAATTTTCGGTTTGGGAAGTCACAATAAAATGGGAGGGCGGTTTTATAATGATGTCTCCATGACTCATCCAGACAAGACTTGATTTTTCACAGCCTCTAAAAAGCTCGCTTTCCTCAATTATCCGGAGTTTAGAATACCCGTATTCCCTGTTCTTTGCAGGTTTAACCTCCCCGGAAAGAAGATGGGCCATGACCTGCATGCCGTAGCAAATCCCCAAAAAAGGAACATTAATATTGAATACGTCCTCCGTTATAAAAGGGGCATGCTTGTCGTAAACGGATGACGGACCGCCCGAAAGTATAATTGCATCCGGTTTAAAATCCTTTATTTTTTCGATAGAAGAGTTAAAAGGATATATTTCGCAATATACCCCATCTTCCCTTATCTTTCTGGCGATAAGCTGGGTGTATTGTGACCCGAAATCTATTATTAGAATTTTAGAAAATACCTTTTCCATATTAAATCAATCAAGCCTGTAATTCGGCGCTTCCCTTGTAATTATGACATCATGAACATGGCTTTCCTTAAGTCCCGATGAGGTTATTTTTATAAATTTTGTTTTAGTTCTGAGCTCCTCTATGGAATGAACGCCGCAATACCCCATTCCGGCCCGCAATCCGCCAATTAATTGATTAACGGCCTCGGAAAGTGTTCCCCTATACGGCACCCTCCCTTCAATTCCTTCCGGAACAAATTTAGATTCTTCCCTTACATGGGATTGAAAATATCTGTCTTTTGAACCGCTTACCATGGCGCCCAAAGAGCCCATGCCTCTATAAACCTTATAACTTCTACCCTGGTAAATCACCGTTTCGCCGGGGCTTTCTTCCGTTCCGGCAAAAAGATTCCCAATCATTACGGTATTCGCTCCTGCGGCGATAGCTTTTGAAATATCGCCCGAAAATTTAATGCCTCCGTCCGATATAACGGGAACACCATATTTATTATAAACCTCCGAGCAGTCTATTATAGCCGATAGCTGGGGAACGCCGACCCCGGCGACAATCCTTGTGGTACAAATAGAACCTGGGCCTATTCCCACCTTTACGGCATCAACGCCGGCCTTGACAAGGGCGTAGGCGGCATCTACCGTTGCTATGTTTCCAGCAACAATATCAAGATTATAATGCCTTTTAAAATATTTTACCATTTCTATGACGCCTTTTGAGTAACCATGAGCGGTATCAATTACAATTGCGTCAACATCGGTTTTAACAAGGGCTTTAATTCTTTCTTCCGTATCTTTAGCGATGCCGACTGCTGCGGCAACCCTCAACCTTCCAAGGATTGTCGCCGG
>JAMCUF010000037.1:0-7194 GCA_023381755.1 Deltaproteobacteria bacterium | reverse complement strand
AGGAGCGAATACCGTAATGATTGGGATATTTTTTAATTTTTTCTATGTCCTTAATCGTTATTAAACCCTTTAAATTGTAATCGCCATCTACGACAAGAAGCTTTTCGATCTTTTTTTCATGCAGGGTTTTTTTTGCTTCTTCCAGCGTAGTTCCGACCGGCACCGTAACAAGATTTTCTTTTGTCATAACCTTATCCACCTTTTCGTCTAAATTTACGGCAAATCTTAAGTCCCTGTTTGTTAATATTCCGACAAGTTTAGTTCCATACACCACGGGAACGCCCGAAATCATATACTTTTTCATAAGGTCTAAGGCGTAGGAAATTTTATTATTCGGATTAACCGTAACCGGATTAGTAATCATTCCGCTTTCCGACTTTTTTACCTTATCAACCTCCGTCCTTTGTTCTTCTATGCTTAAATTTTTGTGAATTACGCCTATCCCCCCCTCGCGGGCCAAGGATATTGCGGTTTTTGCCTCCGTAACCGTATCCATTGCCGCGCTAACCAATGGAATATTTAAGTTTATGTTTTTTGAGAACTTGGTTGTTAATTCGACGTCTTTTGGAAGAATATCCGAGTAATCGGGAACTATAAGAACATCGTCAAAGCTTAACGCCTCTTTAATAATCTCCTTCATTTTACTTTCCCCTTTTAATGATCCCATACCGAAAACCGGCTCAATATATTATATTCAATTATTTAATTTATTTATCTTTGTTACGGCTATGTCTACGCTATATATTATATCCTATGAGCCCTTCCAATAAGCCGCATTCCGAAACGGTAAGGCTGTCTGTTCCAAAAAAATTCATGCTTTTCAGCATTATGGCGGTTCCGGCTAAAACAAGGTCTTCCCTCCCCTTTTCTACCCCGGTTATATTAAGCCGTTCAAACGCCTTTTTTCCTATAAACTTTTTATAAATCTTCCCGATATTTCTTTTTTTCAAAACGTAACCATGCACCTTAAGCCTGTCATAAATACCCAATTCCAAATCTACCATAGCAAGAGTCGTTGCCGTTCCGGCAGTTCCAAGCAGGTTTAACGGCTCGAATTTATAGCCGCTTTTAAGTATTCTCCGTTTTAATGAATTAAGGTTATTATCTATATACTCTTCCATTTTTGACAAATCGTAAGAAGAGACGGGGTCGGATTTTACAACTCCTTCCGTTAAATGAACAACTCCCATATTTAAGCTATATTTCCAAAGCGGACGGCCGCTTTTAAAACAGGCGTACTCCGTGGAGCCCCCTCCGATATCCAGCGCATAAAATTCCTTTAAATTCCCAAAGCATGAAGCAATTCCCGCAAGCGTCACTAACGCCTCTTTTTCTCCGCTTATAATGCGAACATTGAAACCAAATTCCTTACGAATATATTCCAATATATCTTTAGCATTGGGGGCATCCCTTAAAACGCTTGTACCCGCAACCGCTACTTCGTCCCGCTTAATTCCAAATTCTTCAATCTTTTTGGAATAATGGTTCAGGGCATCTTTTAATCGCAGAATGGACGCTTCAGTAATCACTCCTTCTTTCATAAAGTTTTCTCCCAGTCTGATTATTTTTACATCCACATATTTTGGAGTTAAAACATCTTTACCTGAAGAAACAACCAAACACCGTATCGTGTTTGTGCCGATATCAATGGAAGCAAGCATCGTCAACCTTCCTTATGCCGCCGCAGCAAAGCGGCAACAGCTCAATAATATTTATAACTATTCACCCCTATAATTTTTTACATATTTTATGTAATTATTTGCGGACTCTTTTATCGAATCTATCTCGTTTTCGTTAAGGCTCTTCTTTACAATACCCGGAATACCGGCAACGAGGGAACCGTCAGGGATAACGGCATTTTCCCTTACAACTGCCCCCGCAGCTATTATGCAGTTTTTTCCGATATGCGCGCCCGTTAAAACTATCGCCCCGATTCCTATAAGACAGTTATCCCCTATCTCGCATCCATGAAGGTTTACGCCGTGGCCGACGGTAACACTGTTTCCTATTATAAGCGGACCGGTATCGTGCTGTACATGAAGAACGCTATTGTCCTGAATATTCGTATTTTCACCTATTCTTATGTAATTCACATCCCCCCTTATGACCGTCCCGAACCATATACTTGACCCCTTTTCCACCTCAACATCGCCTATGATAACCACGTTGCCACATAAATACACCGTTTTGTTAATCTTGGGATACTTCCCCGAATAAGGCAATATTATCATAAAATAGCGCTCCTTGTGATATATATTATATATATTTATTTTTAGGTGCTTAAGGTATTTAAATTATGTCGTTATTTATGCTATTATATAATAAATATGCTAAAATTGGAAAGGTTTTGCAATGGAATTAAATAAAATTAAGGAAATTCTGGGCAGGAATTTATCCGAAGAAAACATAGTTTCCATTTTGCCGGAACTGCTTATAAATATGGAGACAGATCCGTTTATGATTTATACGTTGAGGTCTGTGCTTTTGGATATTCTTTCATTGTATAAAGAACAAGAAAAATTAGGTCCGGCGCCGGCTGATCCAGAAGAGAAAATCCATAATATATCCGATTTTATGATAAAACAAAAGATAAACATTTATTTAAAAAAGGGCGTTTTAAAATTAATAGACCTGATTATTATGGATGTGCCGCCCGATGTTAAATATAATGAGGCTTCAAGGCTTATAAAAAGGTTAATTAATCTTGAGTTTAAAGAATTTTAGGCATCGACATCGCAAGCGCCTGTCTTTTTGCCTCGAGAACATCGTCTATCGAGCTAATGTCAAAAGGCGCATGCTGTTCCATAACTTCTCTTCTGGATCAGCCGGCGCCGGTAAAAGATATCTTATTCTCCAAAAAGGCCTTGACAAAAAATTCGTTAGCCTCGCAAAAAACGGCGGGCATGCTCCTTCCGACTCTTAAAGCCTCCCTTGCAAGATTTAAAAAGGGGAATTTTTGCGTATCCGGTTCCAGGAACTCAAGCCTGCCGATCTGCGCAAAATTGAGCGGTTCCATCAATCCATGAAAACGATCGGGATAAGAAAGGGCGTAACCTATCGGACCCTTTATATCGGCTTGCGCCATTTGGGCTATAACAGAGCCGTCCATAAACTCAACCATGGAATGAACTACGGCCTGCGGATGTATTAAAACCTCTATGTCTTTTTCGTCAACGTCGAATAAGTAGTGGGCTTCTATTATCTCAAGACCCTTATTCGCAAGAGTGGAGGAATCTATCGTTATCTTTTTGCCCATTTTCCACTTTGGATGGTTTAATGCCATATCCCTTGTTACACCGGTAAACGCCCCATTCTGCAAATCGTAAAAAGGGCCGCCGGACGCAGTAAGAATTAATTTCTTTAGATCCGGCTTGTTGCCGCAATTTAAACACTGAAATAAAGCGGAATGCTCCGAGTCAACAGGAATTATATCTGCCTTATTAAATTTTGCAACTCTATTTAAAATATCACCCGCCATAACTATAGATTCTTTGTTTGCAAGGGCCAAATTTTTACCTGCTTTCAAACCTAAGTATGAAAGCATGAGACCGGAAGAGCCGCTGATTGCATTTAAGATAATGTCCAAATTTTCGTTGGATATCAATTCGCTAAAACCATCTTCGCCGCAGAGAAATTTAGTTTTGATGCCGGTTAGGCCGCTTGTTTCCGATTTGGCATTATCCATTTCCGTCTTTAAGGAGAGGATGCAGTACGACGGGTTCAGCTTGATAATCTGCCTCTTTAATTCCTCCGTAAAATGTCCGGCGGCTATAGCCTTTACAGATAATTTTTCGGGATATAAAAGCGCCACTTCAACTGCGCTTTTTCCAACCGATCCCGTGGATCCTGCAATAAATATATTTTTCATTATAATTTATTTAAATTTTTAGTCTAATTTTTATGGTTTAAAAAAAACAGGGTAACGTAATAAAAAGAAGGGGCAGCCAGTATAAGGCTGTCTATTCTATCTAAAATGCCGCCGTGACCGGGAATTAAAAACCCGGAATCTTTTTTTCCGCCAATCCTTTTTACCAAGGATTCGGCTAAATCGCCAATCATTCCGGAAATTACCGTTAAAACGGATATGGCAGTAAATGAAAAAAGGGTAAATCCTCTGTAATTTGCTATGAAAATTCTAAATACAAGAGCCGTCAAAATGGCAAATAAGAATCCGGTTAAAGCGCCTTCCACGGTTTTTTTAGGACTTAGCGAAAAAAATAGCCTGCGCCTTCCAAAATGCCTGCCGCCATAATACGCAAATATATCGGATGCCCAAACCAAAATAAACAGAAGCATTAGCAATAACCTTCCGCTGTCTAAATCCAATATCTTTAATAAGTAAGAGATAAAAAAACCTGCGTAAAAAACAGAAAATATATCTATGAATAAGCTTTTACCCGCATCATTTTTAAAAAAAAGGATATTTTTAAAAATAATCAAAAAAATCGACAAAAATACCACAAAGATAAATATGGAGGGGGTTAAAAAAATAAAGGTAAAGGCGACTAAAATGGAAAGAATTTCCGGGAGGATAAAATATCTGTATTTATTTAAATCAAATATCGAAAATAATTCATAAACCGATAATGCTATTAAAATTATACAAATGAAAAAGAATTCAAGCCTGTTAAGCAAAAATATGGCCAGGATTATAACGATGCCGAAGAGAATGCCGAATATAAACCTTTTAAAATCAATCTTGAGTTTTTCCAAATCTTCTAACCCTCTTTTCATAATCTCTTAATGCCCTGATTAATTCTTTCTTCCCAAAGTCGGGCCATAAAGTTTTTGTAAAGTAGATTTCGGAGTAAGCGATCTGATAAAGCATAAAGTTGGATATTCTTCTTTCGCCGCTTGTTCGGATAAGAAAATCCGGATCCGGCATATCTTTAGAGTATAGATAAGATGAAAATAGATTTTCATCCGCATCTTTTATGTTGATTTTGTTGTTTTTTACATCTTTGGCCATTCTAAGCGCGGCTGTCAATATCTCCTCCCTGGAACCGTAGCTTAATGCAAGAGTTAAGCATAAGCTACCGAACTTTTTTGTTCTGCCCGTCACATTCAAAAGTGTTTTTTTTGAGTTTTTGGAAAGCTTTTCTATATTTCCCATAAAATTAAGCCTGATTTTATTTTTTATAAGAAACGGGAGTTCCAAATTAAGGTATTCCTCCAGGAGACGCATTAAGGAGGCTACCTCTGCTTTTGGCCTTTGCCAATTTTCCGAGGAAAAGGCATAAACGGTAAGATATTTAATTCCGTATTCTATGGCGGCGGCAGTAACGGTTCTTAAGGACCTTATCCCTTCTATATGTCCCTCTATTCTGTCTAAATTTCTTTTTTCCGCCCACCTTCCGTTTCCATCCATAATAATGGCAAGATGGTTTGGAGGATTTTTAAAATTTAACTTTTTAACCATTTTGAAGAAACCTTAAGGAAGCATTATCTCCTTTTCTTTATGCTTTGTTATCTCGTCTGCTTCTTTAATAAAATTATCCGTTAATTCCTGAACCCTTTTCTGAAATCTGGCAGACGTATCCTCCGATATTTCTTTTGACTTTTCCGATGCCTTTATCTTTTCATTGAAAGCCCTTCTATAATTCCTTATTTCCTGCTTTATAGACTCGGCAAGTTTATTTAATTGTTTTATTATTTCCTTTCGCCTTTCCTGTGTCAACTGAGGTATAATAATGCTGATACTTTTACCATCATTTGACGGATTTAGCGAGGGGTCGTATTTTCGTATCGCCTTTTCTATTGCGGAAAGCGAATTAATATCCCATGGATTTATCATTATGATTTTACTATCGGGAACGGAAATAGAGGCAAGTCTTACAAGCGGTGAAACCGACCCGTAATATTCGACGCTTATACTATCTATAAGCCCCGTAGAAGCCCTGCCGGTCCTAATTCTCGCCAATTCACTTTTATAACTTGAAATAGCCTGGGACATCTTTTTCCTTATCTCGCTAACAACTTCTGCTTCATTCATGGTTCCACCTTAAATTTAAAAGCTGAATAATTAATGGTTTGTAATTATAGTCCCGATAGCCTCACCCATGGCAACCTTCAGTAAATTGCCCGGAATTAACAGGTTAAAAACTACTATGGGGAGCATATTATCCATGCACATGGAAATGGAGGTAGAATCCATTACCTTTAAATTTTTATTCAGGACATCGATATATGAAAGCTTATTAAATTTTATCGCCCCCTTGTTTAAAAGCGGATCGTCGCTATAAACCCCGTCTATCCTTGTTGCTTTCAGTATCACATCTGCGTGTATTTCCATGGCTCTAAGGGAAGCGGCTGTATCTGTAGTAAAATAGGGATTTCCGGTTCCTGCAGCAAATATAACGACCCTTTTTTTTTCCAAATGCCTTAATGCCCTGCGCCTGATGTAAGGTTCCGCAACCTGCTGCATAGCGATAGCTGTCTGAACCCTCGATATAATCCCCTTGTCTTCCAAACTTGCCTGCAATGCCAGCGCATTTATAACCGTTGCAAGCATGCCCATATAATCGGCGGAAGACCTCTCTATGCCAAGGCCTTTTGATGATGAGCCAAAACCCCTGAATATATTGCCCCCGCCGATAACGATGGCAACTTCAACGCCTAAATTTACAACCGATATTATTTCATCGGAAACAAAATTAATAATAGCGGGATCTATTCCGCACTGGTCCCCGCCCGCTAAAGCCTCTCCGCTAACCTTAAGCAATATTCTTTTATAATGGGATTCGCTCAAATTATTCCCCTAACTGGTATCTTACAAATCTTTTTAAAACTATATTTTCCCCCAATCTTGCCACCCCATTATCTATTATTTCCGCAATATTTTTTGAAGGGTCTTTTATAAAGGGCTGTTCCAACAGGCAGACATCCTGATAATACTTTTCCAGCTTTCCATTAACTATCTTTTCTTTAACGGCTTGCGGCTTATCCATTGTTGCAAGCTGTTCTTTATAAATCTCCCTTTCCTTTGATATTAGTTCCGGCGAAACAAGGTCTCTTTTTATATAAAGAGGATTCGAAGCGGCTATGTGCATTGCAATATTTTTAGCAAGTTCCTGAAATTCAGGGGTTCTTGCGACAAAATCGGTCTCGCAATTAATTTCCAATAAAACGCCGATTCTTCCTCCGGCATGAATATAAGAGTAAATTAATCCCTCTTTCGCCGATTATATGGGCATG
>JAMCUF010000006.1 GCA_023381755.1 Deltaproteobacteria bacterium | reverse complement strand
AATGGATTCCCGCCGCATCTTTGTTTCTATGTTTGTCAACGCATGCCGCTTTTGCAGTGCGGGCAAAGATACGGGCAACTGGACACGCGGGAGTGGAAGGGCTTGTTAATCATGATTAATTATGGAAGGGTATTTATAAGGAAATATGACATAGTGTTGCTTTTAACGGCTATAATACTTATAGCGCTCGGTCTTATTATGGTATATTCCACAAGTGCCATGGCTTCGATTGTGCAGTACGGTACGAGCTACCATTTTATAATAAGGCAGATAATATATGTAATAATATCCGTGTTTTTTATCTGGTTTTTAATGAGAAACGATTATCACACCTTAAAATCATTTTACGGCATTATTATGTTTTTGATAATAATCTTAATGTTCTTGGTTTTTATTCCTCATATAGGTATCAGTGCAGGCGGTTCTATAAGATGGATAAATTTAAGGATTTTTAACATTGAACCTTCCGAATTTTTTAAAATTATTTTTATCGTATATTTGGCTAATTTTCTCGCAAAGAAAAAGGATATATTGGATAATAACCGGTATTCGCTGGTGTTTATAAGTCCGCTTATACTTATGGGTTTTTCAGATATTTTGCTTTTAAAAGAGCCTGATTTTGGAACGGTATCCATTTTGTTTTTTATTACCATTATTATGTTGTTTGTCGGCGGAGTTTCTCTGTTATATCTTATTTTTACCCTTATTTTCGGAGCGGTTGCGGCATATTTTCTCATTTTTACCGTGACGTACAGGAGGGATAGAATACTTGCATTCCTTCATCCCTTTCATAATAAAACGGGTATAGGTTTTCAAATTATGCAGTCTATTTATGCTTTTGCAAGAGGCGGCCTTTACGGAGTGGGATTGGGAAACGGAAAAGAAAAATTATTTTTCCTGCCCACGCCTTATTCGGATTTTATATTTTCAACCGTGGGAGAAGAGCTTGGCCTTATAGGTACTTTTATCTTTCTTTTACTTTACTTAATTTTAGCATACAGGGGTTTAAAGATTGCAATAAATGCCCCCGATCTATTTGGAACTTATCTTGCGTATGGATTGACATTTCTTATTGTTTTAAGTGCTTTTATCAACATCGGCGTGGTTTTAGGGGCTTTACCCACTAAAGGGCTTGCCTTGCCGTTAGTTAGCTATGGCGGGAGCTCGATGCTCGCATCATGCATCGCGATTGGCATTCTATTAAATATATCTTCGCAAAGCGTTAAAAGGAAAAATACGTAGATGAATCTTATAATAGCGGGTGGAGGCACGGGAGGGCATTTATTTCCAGGCATTGCGGTTTATGAAAGGTTAAAAAGTATTAATCCTGATATCGAAGTTTATTTTATAGGAACGGAAAAGGGAATAGAAAATAAGCTCAAAGACGATTATGATTTTAAATTTTTTACGATAAATGTTAAAGGGTTTTCTGGAAAAAGCTTGATGAGTAAAATACAATCGGTGAAGGAGCTTTTTAAAGCCGCAAAGGAAATAAACATGATTTATAAGGCGATGAAACCTGAATTTGTTTTGGGCTTAGGCGGTTACATATCATTTATGCCGCTTGCTATGGCAAAATTGAAGGGAATAAGGAGTGGTGTTATGGAGCAAAACGCTGTGCCGGGACTTTCCAATAAAATATTAGGATTGTTAGGCATAACCATTTTCGCCTCTTTCGAGGAAACGAAAAAATATTTGCCGTTTTCAAGGGTTACAGTTACGGGGAATCCCGTTAGGAAAAAAATTTTAGAGATGGCAAGCTCAAGGGCGAATGAGATTTCTAAGGGAATTTCTGATGGGGCTTCGGAAGGCTGGAACAAAAAAGATTTTTCCGTCTTTATTTTTGGCGGTTCCCAGGGCGCTTCCTCTCTTAATAACGCCGCAATAAGTATGTTACCGCTATTAGACAAAGGCATTTTAAGCAGCCTGACCGTATTTCATCAAACCGGCGATAAGGATTATAAATCGGTTAAAGATTTTTATGATAATAGCGGAACCGGCCGCCGGATTAAAAAATTCGAGATATTTCCATTTACGAAGAATATGGAACACTATTATGTGGAAAGCGATATTGTGATATCTCGTTCCGGTGCAGGGACTTTATCGGAATTAATTGTATTGAGAAAGCCGGCAATTCTGGTGCCTTATCCGTATGCCGTCAAAAACCATCAAGAAGCAAACGCGAGGGTTTTTTCAAAAAAGGGCTGTTTTTATATCGTAAAAGATGATAAAAATCTTCCGAAAGAATTATTACAAACTATTAGTAAAATATTTTATAATAGAAAGTTATTGAATAATATGCATAATAATTTAAGAAAAATAGATATTGAGGACTCTGCTTTGAAGATAGCGGGTATAATCTTGGGCAGAAATTAAGATTTAAGTTAAAGGAGCGTTATAATGAAAAATGGCGTTAAGAGGGTTCATCTTATTGGAATTGGCGGTTCCGGCATGAGCGGTATTGCAGAAGTTCTCATCAATTCGGGTTATACCATTACCGGTTCGGATATCGAGTATAGCAAAACTATCGAAAAGATAGAATCTATCGGAGGCAAAGTTTTCATCGGTCATAATCCAAAAAATTTAGCGGGTTCGGAGATTGTCGTATATTCTGCCGCGATTAAAGATAACAATGCCGAGCTTTTGTACGCGAAAAATGAGAAACTTACAGTTTTAAAGCGCGCAGAGATGCTTGCCGAGCTGCTGTCTTTGAAAAAAGGGGTTGCCATTGCCGGTTCCCATGGAAAAACCACTACAACATCGATGATATCCTGTATATTTGGAGAGGCGGGCCTCGACCCTACCTTTGTTGTCGGCGGAAAGGTCTTTGGAATCGGCATGCACTCCAAGGTGGGAAAGGGCGATTTTATGGTCGTAGAGGCAGATGAGAGCGACGGCTCCTTTTTAAAGCTTAAGCCGAATCATTGTGTTGTCACAAACATCGATTATGAACATTTATGTTATTACGGCAATATAGAAAATTTAAAATCGGCCTTTAAAGATTTTATAAATAATATTCCCTTTTTTGGTTTTGCGGTGCTATGTGCTGACAGTCACCTGTTAAGGCCTATTTTTCCTGAGGTTAATAAAAAGTATTTTACGTACGGAATCGAGCATAAAGCCGATTATTACGCCTTAAATATTGCGCTCGAGAAAAATTCATCGGTTTTTGACGCCTATTCAAAGGGGAAATTTATAGGAAAATTTAATCTGTCCGTTCCGGGAATCCATAATGTTTCTAACGCCCTTGGGGCAATAACCCTGGCTGCAGAGTTGGGAATAAAGGCGGAATATATTCAAAAGGCTTTAAAGAGTTTCCATGGGGTTGAAAGGAGGTTCCAGATTAAAAAAGAAGACGATAGTTTAATAGTCGTGGATGATTATGCCCATCATCCCGTTGAAATAGCGGCTACGCTCAAGGCTGCCAAAAATTGGAACAGGCATATCATTGCGGTTTTTCAGCCTCATAGATATTCAAGAATGAAGGATCTGATAGAGGATTTTGCGACCTCCCTTAAAATTGCCGATATTGTTATAATTACAGATATTTATTCGGCGGGAGAAAGCGAAATAGAAGGAGTATCGTCTTTTGTTCTAAGCGAGAAGATGCGTCATACCGGTTATAAAAACGTTTACTATGTTCCGGATAAAAAGGATGTAACATCCAATTTGAAAACCATTTTAAAAGGTGGAGAAATGGTAATATTTCTTGGGGCAGGCGATATAACCAAGAGTTGCGACGAATTTGTATATAATAATAAAGATAGGGCCGCTCTTAAGGCCAAATCTAATAAGATTAGGCAGGATGGCAGGCCACCCACTTCTACCGTAGCCGGTCTAATTTTAAAACAATCATGAAACATGAAATAGTACTTACCATTTCCATATGAATGATTTAGATAACATAATAAACGGTTTAAGGGAAAACGGCATAGAATTTCTTAACGATGAACCCCTGTCTTTATACACTTCTATTAAAATAGGAGGGAAGTGCGACATAATTATCTTTCCAAAAGACGAAGATGAGTTGCTTTTTGTAGCCGGCTTGCTAAGAAATAACTCAAAGGATTATCTTATTGTGGGTTTTGGAACAAACACCCTTTTCAGGGATGAAGGGGTTAGCTTTCCCGTTATATCTTTTAAAAAGGGGTTTCAGTTTATAAAAGAAATAAACTCTTCGGAAGAAGAGCTGGAAGGAAATACAGCTAATTCCAAAATAGCTTTAGAGGTTGGTTCGGGCGTGGCTTTATCGCGAGTTTTAAACTATGCCGTAAAAAATTGTTTAAGCGGATGCGAATTCTTTTTTGGAATTCCTGGTACTTTAGGCGGAGCCCTTAGAATGAACGCAGGGTCTAAAGAACGCGTGGTGAGCAATATTGTGGAAAGCGTAGAAATTATTACCGGAGAAGGGGCTAAATTAAATATTAAGAAAGAGGATTTGTTATTTTCATATCGTAATATGGATATTAAAGGCGTGGAAGAGGGTTATTTTATTACTGCGGCAACTTTAGCATTGATCAAGTCGGATAAATCGAAAATTTTAGAAAATATAAATATCTTTAAGGAAAGAAAATTAAGGCAGCCGTTAGGGGAGTATTCCTTGGGTTGCATATTTAGAAATCCCGCAGGTAATGCCGCAGGAAAAATTATTGAGGAAATCGGCTTTAAGGGTTTTTCCAAAGGGGACGCAGTAGTTTCCGATAAGCATGCCAACTTCATAATTAATAAAGGCGGGGCCAGTGCAAAAGATATTCTTGAATTGATAAAAAACATCCAAAAAAACGCATTATTGCAGAAAGGCGTAGAATTAAGCACGGAAATAAAGATAGTTTAAAATTAAATCATTATTGTGCCACCCAAATGAAAGAGAGTCTAAAAAATTTAAGAATCGGCGTTTTAATGGGCGGGAAGTCCGTCGAAAGAGAGGTATCCCTTAAATCAGGCAAAGCTGTTTTGAATGCACTTACAGGAATGGGCTACAATGCCTTTGGCTTTGACTTAGGAGAGAACTTTACCGAAAATTTAAAAAAAATAGACATATGTTTTATCGCCCTTCACGGAACACTTGGAGAGGATGGAAGGGTGCAGGGAACTCTTGATTTATTCGGTATCCCATATACGGGTTCCGGTGTTTGCGCAAGTGCCATTGCTATGGATAAAATAAGGTCGAAGGTAATATTTAATTACTATGGTTTAAAAACCCCGCCGTTTTTTTTCATTGCTAAAGGTGAAGACAGGGGTATAGAAGAAAATGTTCTTAAAAGCAGATTCGGACAATTTAATCCGCCGTATTTTGTCAAACCAAATTCTTCAGGGTCAAGCATCGGTTGTTCTATTGTTAATTCTACGGGAGAAGAGCTGGAGCAGGCGTTAAATAACGCACTGAAGTATGACGATGAAGTATTGGTAGAAAAGTATATAAAGGGAAGGGAAATACAATTTGCGGTGGTTTCCGGAAATCCGCTCGGATGCATAGAGGTAAAGCCGAAGGATACTTTTTATTCTTATGCCGCTAAATATACAAAGGGGCAAACCCAATATTTGTTGGAACCGGTTTTGACCAAAGAAGAATATAAGGCATGTGAGTCGGCCGCCGTTAATGCCCATAAACTTATCGGATGCAAAGGGGTTTCAAGAACGGACATCATACTTGACGGTGAAGGGAATGCGGTAGTGCTGGAGATTAACACGCTGCCTGGATTGACCGAATTTAGCCTTGTTCCAATGATTGCCGGAAATAAAGGTATAAGTTTTAACGAATTGATAGAAAATATCATCGAAGATGCGATTATTGAAAAATAAGAATAAGAAAAATAATAACAAAATAAAAACCATTAAAAAGGGCTACGGCAAACATTTTTTAAATTATATTTATCTTACCATGGCGATGGTTTTTATTTTAATAACAGGTTTTTTTGGGTATAAAGCGTATAACTATTTTATTTATAAAAAAAAAATATTCATTCTTAAAAAAATTAGTATAGCGGGAAAAGGTATAAGTTATAAAGAGAAGATAAATATTTTAAGGCTGGCCGGCTTATATGAAGGTGAAAATTTATTCAATATCGATTTAAAACGGGTTTCGCGGTTAATTGCATCAGATAGGTGGATTAACAATGTGACTGTTTACAAAAAATATCCCGATGAGGTTGTTATTGTATTAAAAAAAAGGCATATTTTTGCAATGGTAAATAAAAAAAATTTATATTATATAAGTAAAAGCGGATACATTATCGGAAGGGCTAATGGGGCAACGGGGTATAATTATTCCGTTGTTACAGGTTTAAATAATAAAGATAGTATGGGTAATTATTTCGACAAGATAAAAAGGGCTATATATTTTTTAAATATTTCAAGGTTTTCCGTTATCGCGAATCATATTAGTGAAATACATATAGAAAGAGATAACGGAATAGTAGTTTACACAAATAACGCTATATTAATAAAGTTTGGAATCGGAAGGTATAAAGAGAAGCTCAAAACACTTAAAAGGCTGCTTTACGAAATAGATAAGGTACACCTTAAATATAAACGGTATATTAATTTAGAATATAAGGACGAGGCGGTTATAGCCGTAAATCCGGGGTCGAGGGTTTTGCCGGCAGGTTATAAAAAAAATGTCGTGCCGGCCGATATTTTTAAATGATATTTTTAAATAGTTGATATGTGCAATACCTTTAACTTATAAAAGTAATAAAGATAACGGATGCAAGCGGGGTTAAGTTGGAAAAGAGCAACAATATCATTGTCGGGTTAGATATCGGAACTACCAAGGTTTGTGCAATAGTTGCCGAGGTAAAAAGGGATTCCCTTGAAATAATAGGGGTGGGATCCAGCAGTTCCGCCGGACTTAAAAACGGGGTTGTCGTGAATATTGAAAACACCGTAGATTCCATTACGAAAGCGGTGGAAGAGGCGGAACTTATGGCGGGTTACCAAATTCAAGAGGTTGTCATAGGTATTGCCGGCTCGCATATACGGGGTTTTAATTCCCGGGGAATTGTAGCCGTAAAAAGCAGGGAGGTTACCCAGCAGGACGTGGATAGAGTTATATCTGCAGCCAAAACAGTGGCAATACCGCTTGACAATGAGGTTATACACATAATTCCACAGGAGTTTATCATAGATGACCAGGATGATATCAAGCATCCGCTTGGGATGAGCGGTTTAAGACTTGAGGCGCGCGTTCATATAGTTACTGCATCGAGCATAGCCGCCCAAAATATCGTAAAATGCGCAAACAAAGCGGGACTTGATGTGTCGGATATAATTCTTGAACAAATTGCCTCAAGCGAGGCTGTTTTGACCGAGGACGAAAAAGAACTGGGTGTGGCGTTAGTGGATATTGGGGGAGGAACGACCGATGTCGCAATATTTTCCGGCGGGACCATTATACATACATTTGTTATTCCTAAGGGCGGACAAAGCGTTACAAGCGACGTGTCATTGGGTACCAGAACCGTTCCACAGGATGCGGAAAAGATAAAGATAAAATTTGGTATAGCCAAAGAGTCTCTTGCAAAAAGGGATGAAACAATCGAGATCCCCGGGTTTGGCGGCAGGCCTCCGAGGTCGATATCAAGACAGGTTCTAGGCAATATTATCGAACAGAGAATGGGGGAGATTTTCACCTGGGTTAGAAAGAATATTGAAAAAAACGGATTAGAAGGTAAGATTCTTTCGGGTTATGTTATTACCGGCGGTGCCGGCTTAGTAGAAGGTTGTTTGGAATTGGCGGGGGATATTTTTAACGCTCCTGTAAGAATAGGGTTGCCATTGGATGTCGGGGGTTTAACCGATGTTATTAGTTCCCCCATATATTCCACGGGCGTGGGTCTTGTTAAATATGCCTTTAAAAATAATAAAAATAAAGAACCGTTATTTGCAAGGGGCGGGAAAAATATTTTTGAATCTATAAAAGATAGGCTTTTAAAATTGCTGGAGGAATTTTTTTAATTAATAATACTAAATTAATAATACTAATATTACATTAAACATCTTGCGGTGTATTTAGAGAAATAGACAAAGGAGGCAATCATGTTAGAGTTCGTAGAAAATAATGAATTATCGGCAAAGATAAAGGTTGTGGGTATTGGCGGCGGCGGAAGCAATGCCGTTGACACTATGATCAAAGCGGGCCTGTCCGGTGCGGAGTTTATCATTGCCAATACGGATGCTCAAGCATTAAAAGCAAGTGTTTCCAATGTAAAAATCCAGCTCGGGGAAAAAATAACAAAAGGGTTGGGAGCAGGGGCAAATCCTGAGATTGGAAAACAATCTGCCATAGAAGACAGGGATAGAATACGTGAAATTTTAAGCGGGTCGGATATGGTTTTTATAACCGCGGGGCTTGGCGGTGGAACAGGGACGGGCGGTGCTCCGATAATTGCCGAGCTAGCCAAAGAAATTGGTGCCTTAACGGTTGCCGTTGTCACAAAGCCCTTCTTTTTTGAAGGCAGCAAAAGAATGAAACAGGCCGAAGAGGGACTTTTAGAGCTTAGATCTGTTGTCGATACCGTAATCACAATACCAAACCAGAGACTTTTAGCCGTTGCCGGAAAATCTACCTCTATAGTTGATGCCTTTAAAAAGGTTGACGATGTTCTTCTTCAAGCTGTCAAAGGTATTTCAGATTTAATAAATATCCATGGTCTTGTAAATGTTGATTTTGCCGATGTCAGGACCATAATGTCTGAAATGGGGATGGCTCTTATGGGTACGGGGACGGCAGAGGGTGATAATAAAGCCTTGGAGGCTGCCCAAAAAGCAATTTCAAGCCCGCTGCTCGAAGATATCAGTATAGAAGGGGCAATGGGGCTGCTCATTAATGTTGCCGGCGGATTGGATATGACGCTTTTTGATGTGAATGAGGCTGCCGAGAGGGTTAAATCGGAAGCCCATCCTGATGCTAATATCATATTTGGCGCGGTAATAGACGAAGCCCTGGCGGATAAGATGATGTTGACGGTTATAGCTACCGGGTTTGGAAGAGAATCTTATAATAAAGAAAAAAATGCAAAAAATATAATAAAGCAAATTTCCCCGGTTCCAATATTTAACCCGCCCGTTGATAAAAATTTGGAAGCCGTAAATATAAATAAATCGGGACAAAGCATCAATGAAAAGGATAATAATGAGTACGTCGAGAGGTCCGGCGATTATGAAGAAGAAGATTATGACAGTGAAAAATATGATATACCTACTTTTTTAAGGAAACAGGCGGATTAAGATAAAAATGCCTGAAGATCACAGGAAATATTTTTAGAAGATTATCAGCACACCCCGCATCTTTTACACCCTTCAAAGCATTGAGGAGTTATTTTAAAGAGGGCGCTTTTTTTATACTCTTTTAAAAGATATTTTTTTGTAACCCCCTGGTCTATTATATCCCAAGGCAAAAGTTCATTTGCGTCAAATTTTCTTATAAAATCGGCAATGTTAAAACTTGAACCTTCGGCGGCCTTTTTCAAGCTTATTTTATTTTTATGGGAATTAATCAAAATGTCCAACGATAGCCTTGAGCCTCTTGCGAAAAAGGCTTCGATATAAGCGTTTTTAATTGGAGTTATTTTTATATTAAGGTTCGGCAGATGTTTAAGGTTGTTTAAAATATAATCTATTTTATGTTTAAGCGTCGTTAAATCCTCAAAATTTTCCCACTGAAGAGGGGTCCATGCTTTAGGAACAAACGGCCCGAGAGAAACGGTAAGCGAACCTATTCTTTTATTAATTTTTGAAGATGATACAAATTCCTTCCGCATTGTTTTTATTAAATTTATTGTTTCGTCTAAATCCTGTTTTTCTTCGTAAGGAAGCCCGACCATAAAATAAGATTTTATATTTATTATCCCTTTTTTAATAATATTTTTAAGCACAGCTATAATATCCTCGTTTTTTATGTCTTTGTTTATTAATCTCTTAAGCCTTGAAGAACCTGTTTCTATGCCTAGCGTTACGGTCTTTAGCCCTGCTTCTTTTATCAGGTTCAAGTTATTTTCGTCAAGGCAATCGAGTCTTATAGATGATAATGAAAAGGGTTTTTTTGAGTTTAATGAAAATTGCATAAATCTCCGGATGTTTTTGCTGTCCATTGCACCTAATCCGACAAACCCGGCCTTTTCATTTTCATTTAACGATCCTATCGTTTTTAAAACATAATCAGGTTCCGATTCCCTTACCGGCAAATAGATATATCCCGCGCTGCAGAAGCGGCATCCCCTTTTGCATCCCCTTTCTATTTCAATCATATTTATATTGCTAAGCCCCGAAAATTTTGTGGTGATAACCCCGGAGGAAAAAATAAAATCTTTGTCCGCCCATCTCCGTTTTATTTTTTCGGGAAAATGGGGGAGGATTTTAATTTCTTTTAATACATTTACTTTTTTAGTATCAAATATAAATTTATAAGCGGACGGAACATAAATGCCGCTAATTTCTCCGCCGTTTTCTATAATTTCATCCTTACTTTTTTTTAGTGATATTTTATTGTAATTTTCTAAATTTTTAAAAAAATCCGGAAATATTGCTTCAGCTTCTCCGACAAATAATAGATCAAAGACCGGAGCGACGGGTTCCGGGTTTAAGAAAGCAATAACACCTCCCGCCATATAGAAATATTCCGGTTTTTTCCTGTCTTTTGATAAAAACGGAATTTGTTCGGCAGCTAAAATCGAAAGGATATTGTAAAAATCATTTTCATAGCTTAAAGAAAAAAATATAAGGTCGTATGATAAAAGTCCCTTTTTGTTTTCTAAGGATATAACCCCCTTTGACATGTCTTCCTGTAAAAAAGCCCTGTCGCATGATATAAAACCTGATTGGTTAATTAATTCATACGCCCTTAAAAAACCTAAATTAGACATTGCAACGCCGTAATGATTTGGGAAAACGATAACGGCATTTAAGGGAGAATCTTTATGTTTTATTAATCGGTTTTGTTCCGATTTTAAATAAAGGTCGTAAAGCTTGTGAACGTTATTATAGGGATTATTTTTTACCATATCATAACAACTGCATCATAAAATATTTAAGCCAATTTTATCGATTCTATTCTTTCTATTACAAGTTCCGCCAACCTTTCGTCAATTCCAAGATAGTCCCCCAATTTTAGTTCGGTATTGGGATATTTTACCTTATATTCATCTATTATCCCGGGAATATCTCTCGATACATGGTTTCCCGAATATAAAAAATAGGGTATAACATATATTAGATTTGCGCCATCCGCGACTAATTTTTCGATGATATCCCTGATATTAGGTTCCGCAAACTCCAAAAAAGCGTACTCTATGTTAATTCCCATCAATTTTGGCTTAATTATTTTTGCTATGCTTTTAAGTATATTATTCGCTTCGCTCCTCCTTGAACCGTGCCCGAGAAGAACTATGGATTCTTTTTCCATAAAGATTTAACCTTTTAATTCCAATAAATATTTTTACAATTAATTCTTTTACTATATTAATGATATATTTTATAATATTATACGGTGCTGTGCAATGAAAGACATATTGCTTAATTTTGTTAGAAATTTAGAAATATTCCGGTTTTTTCCCCGTGGAAAGGGATTACCGCTTCACCCCCGCACCTGTGGTGCTTGCGGAGTTTCTCCGGGACACTTAAGAGGATGGATATAATGTATGCCTGCTAATCTTGAATTTGCCGTGTTAGTCGAACATTTAGTTAAAAAATATAAAGATATAATTGCCGTGAACGATATATCTTTTAGTGTGAATAAAGGCGAATTTTTCGCCTTTTTAGGACCAAACGGTGCAGGAAAAACCACCACCATAAAGATATTGTGCACCTTGATTCGCCAAACAAGCGGTATCTCCTATATAAATGGTTATAATACCATCACGAATAGAAAAGACGTGAGGAAATCTATAGGGCTTGTATTTCAGGACTCAACGCTCGATAACGATCTCAGCGCTCAGGAAAATCTCAATTTTCACGCAAAACTTTACGGTATGGATAAAAAACGCATTAGGGAAAGGATAAATTATATATTAGATTTTATAGACTTATATAATTATAAGGATAAACCCGTTAAGCTGTTGTCAGGCGGAATGAAAAGAAGGCTTGAGGTCGGGAGGGGGCTTTTGCATTCTCCCGCCGTTTTATTTCTTGATGAACCTACGGCGGGTCTTGATATTCAAACAAGGATAAATATGTGGGGTTTTATAGATAAACTGAGAAAAGAAGAGCAAACCACCATATTTCTTACTACGCATTATATTGAGGAAGCAGAAAACTGCGACAAAATAGCTATAATAGACAACGGCAAAATTATCGCAATAAACACCCCTTTCGAGTTAAAAAAATTAATTGAATTAAAGGATGGCGATATTCCAACTCTTTCGGATGTGTTTATATCGCTTGTAGGAAAAGGGATAAGAGAAGAAACCGCTACGGCAAATGATAGAATGAGGGAGTTTGGCAGGATATTAAAAAGATAAATATTTTAAAATAATCTTTGCCGAAGCCTCAAGCATCATAGTCCACCTTAAAGCGTCAAGCGGGGTTTTTCCCCACGCAAAGGAGCCGTGAGATTTTATCATAAATACCCCGTTTTCCTTAAATATTTCTCTTGCTTCAAAATCCGCCATTAAATTTTTTGTTTTAATATCGTTGATAAGGTTAAGGGGGAAAACATATATTTTAGGAAAAAAATAGGCCGATTCAAAATCAAGCGGGGTTATTTCACTTAATCCGGGATATTCCTTATAAAGTTTTTCAATTTTATTAAAACTGGATGTGCTAATCCGTGGTGTTTTAATATCCGGAGGTTTTATGAATCCATAACCCGTATGCAGGCTTAAGACAACCGCATCCAGGGGATGGGAATGCAAAACCGTTGAATTCGGAAAACTTTTTAATATAAATCTGTGGATGTCGATTTCGGATGATGCGCCGTTATCGCTACAATCGTTATATTTTTTATCCCCTTTTTTCGGTCTTGTTATAGGAACAACCGTAAAATCCTGCTGTTTCAAATTGACCAAACTTCTCCCTGTTTTTGTAATCAGGAGGTCTTTATCTATTCCCATACTTATATTGCCGCTATGAGTGTCTATAAGGTCCTTATCAAAAGCGATATTGCAAACCCGTCTCAGTTCTAAAATTTTTTTTCGATATTTAAATTCCCATGGTTTGGCTGATTTTTTACTGCTATTTTTTAAGCTTTGCCGTTTCGCCGGTTCTTTTTTCATTACCGAGAGTTTTTTTATTGTTATTAATTAATATTAATTTTTTCATTATATAATTTGCAGATTATATAATATAACATTACAAGTCAAAATTAAAATAAATATGGCATATGGCAGTTTGAGAATATGACATTTCTAAATTGCCTTGACAAAACTTATACCGCAATTTGACTATTAATATATTAAGTGGTACAATCACTAATAAAGTACACGGGGGCGCAATGGTTTCGACGGAGGGACTTAAGGCTTTAAGCCGCATGTCGAGGACGCTTTGTAGGCTCGTTAATCATTCGAAGCATAAATATAATCGCAGATAACTACGATTACGCATTAGCCGCTTAATCGGCTAACGTCTTTGGAATTCCTACCTGCTGAATCCGAAGGCGACAAAAGCAGGTTATGATGTTTTGGTTTCCTTTTTCAAAACATTGAAACTCTCAAAAGGACGGTTGATAAAAGGTTTTGTTTATTCTTTGCTTTTTGAGACCGTATTCTAAAGAATAAACTAAGCATGTAGATGCTTTAGTTTTAAATCTTCGGACGCGGGTTCGACTCCCGCCGCCTCCACCAGTTAGGAAATGAAGTCATTGGCTCGCTCGCTACGCGGGTTCGAACCCCGTTGCCCGCTCCATTCAAAACCGCAGTAAATAAGGTATTTAGGTAAATATCCCGCATGTTGTCAACTTTTAATTTGTCTAAGGAATAGACAAATTAAAAGTTATTTATATATAGACATTTTAATAGTTATTAACAGGGGCGGCACAACCCTTTGACAAATTCCCGATAATTTTATATTATTCATATCTATGCCGTCCCAATATAATAAATCTAATATCAAAATCTTAGCTGACAACAGAAAGGCATCCTTTCTTTATGAAATCTTAGAAAAATATGAAACGGGTATTGCGCTATACGGACCCGAAATTAAATCCGTAAAGTCGGGAAAAATAAATCTTTCCGATGGATATGTCGTAATAAAAAACGCTGAGGCGCTTCTCTTAAATGTTCATATAAGTCCGTATGAAAAGGCTGCAAGAGAAAACAAAGATCCGCTTAGAACACGGGTTTTATTGCTGCATAAAAATGAAATTATGCGGCTTTATGGTAAAACAAAAGAAAAAAATCTTACAATAGTTCCATTAAAAATATATTTAAAAGGCGATAAAGCAAAGGTGGAAATAGCCCTTGTCAAGGGGAAAAAGATTTACGACAAAAGGGCATCTATAAAGGAAAAGGAACAGAAAAGAGAGATTGAAAGAATAATAAAAAACAGAAGATAGATTAATAAAAGATGGATTATAAATAATATAGAAAATATGAAACTGGCTGATGGCCAGTACAAACTCACATCGCGGTTGGGCTCAATTTGGGCATGATTATAACTTAAAAAATTATTTTTAAAGGAGTTGGGATGAATAAGGTTAAAATTAAAATGGCTACCCTTTTGTTTTTTGGTTTGTGTATTTTTTATATCGCAAATGCAAATGCAGGTACAAAACCAAAACCCCAAAGTTTAAAAGAAGTCTTACAAACACTATCCCCAAGTTTTAGATTAAAAGTGCTTAATCCTTCCGCCTCAGGCTATAACTATTTCTCGCTTAGAAATTTTGGAGGACATGTAGTTATAATTAATTTCTGGGCAACATGGTGTCCGCCCTGCAGGGCGGAGATCCCGGTGCTGGAAAAGTTTTATAATGCCTATAAGCCAAAAGGAGTTGTCGTGGTTGGGATAAATGTAAATAGTAATATGTCAGGGGTCAAATCTTTCACTAAACGTTACGGCATAACATATCCGGTTGTGTATGCAAACTCAAATATAATAAGTAATTATGGCGGTGTAAACGAAATACCGCAAACATTTTTCATCTCGAAAAGCGGGAAGATTATGTTCCATTATATAGGAGAGATTTCAAAAGGGGCATTATACGGTATTACAGTCAAACTTCTTAGTATGCGGCAATAATAACAAACTCCGGAGAGTTTAACGCGTTTTTTTCTTGCTTTTTTTACGATTATCTGATAGCATAATAACTCTTTATTATTTATGTGTTGTCCCCATCGTCTAGCCGGCCCAGGACATCGCCCTTTCACGGCGGCAACACGGGTTCGAATCCCGTTGGGGACGCCAAATT
>JAMCUF010000016.1 GCA_023381755.1 Deltaproteobacteria bacterium | reverse complement strand
TTTTTGGGTTTACCGCTGTTTAAAAGTATTTCCAAAAATAATTTTTTTTTCGCCTGATAATAATCCTCCATATCCTTATGGTAATCAAGATGATCGCGGGTCAAATTAGTAAAAACAGCGATATCGTAAGGAATTCCGTAAACCCTGTCCTGAATAAGACTATGAGAAGACACCTCCATTACGCAATATTTTGCGCCGGAATTAACCATATCGTTTAGCATTTTGTTAAGTTCATAAGCATCGGGCGTGGTATTGCCAGAGTTTATTATATTGCCGCAGGTTTCATAATAGATTGTTCCTATTAAACCTGCGTTATTTTCGGCATTCATTAAAATAGATTTTATTAAAAACGCCGTTGTCGTTTTTCCGTTTGTTCCGGTTATACCAATCATTCCTATTTTTTGACCAGGATGTTTAAAAAAGTTTTTGGAAATAACGGCATAAGCCTTCAGGGCATCCTGCGCCATTATTATTGCAACATTTTTATCTCCGATTTTTTTTACACAATCCGCCTCAGAGGTTAATATTGCAGCTGCCCCGTTAAGAATCGCCTCTTCTATATAAACATTGGAATCGATGTTCACCCCTTTTCTTGCGGCGAATATATATCCGCTTTTTATCCTGCGAGAATCATTGGATATTCCCTGAATATCGGCATTGGTTCCGCCCTTTATGGTGGCATTTAAATCATTATCTTTTATAATATCCTTAAGTTTCATAAATAGTTTTATATTCCATATTTCATGTTAAAGGCCTAAATTTTAGAATAACGGTAGTGTTTTTACCGTCTATATTTAAACCAGGTTTTATGCTTTGATAATATAAAAAACCGCTGCCTTTAATCTTTATTCTAAGATTATATTTCTCGACTAATTTTAAGGCGCCGGATATCGTATCGCCATTTAAATCCGGCATTATTCCATGGCGGTTCCTTGGCATGCCTGATATTTTATTACGGTTTGTTTTTGTTAACGTAAGATTGTTTATTATATTATTATAAGGCTTTGACTGTTTTTTGTACGCCTTTTCCCCGGGATATACGTTTAATATATTCAATGCATTTTTAAATACGTTCCTTACTACCGGAGCGCTCACCGCCCCGCCATAATAGCCGATTTTTGACGGCTCTTCCTGGACGACAATCATTGCCAGCTTCGGGTGTCTGTACGGAACAAAAGCCATAAAAGACGCGGTATACTTATTTTTGTAATACCCGCCCGTTTTCGGATCGGCTATCTGGCCCGTTCCCGTTTTCCCCGAAACTCTAAAATCTATAAGATTGCTATACTGACCGGTTCCCCCTTTGACGACTAATCTCATCATATACTTAATCTCTTTATCGACGCCCGGCGTGATAATTCTTTTTAAAACCCCGGGTTTTGCCCGGTAAATAACCTTACCGTAAGGATTTACAATCTTTTGAATAATATATGGTTTTATTATATGGCCGCCGTTTGCTATTGCCGCAAGTCCGGCTATCTCCTGAAGGCCGGTAACGCTTATACCCTGACCGAAGGCCATTTCGCAAGGACCCACCTTAGACCATTTATTTAGCGGCCTGACTATCCCGTTAGCCTCGCCCAAAAGTCCCGCATGAGGGGTATGTCCAAATCCCCACGAATTAAACCAGTTAAAAAGCACCGCTTTTTTAAATTTCATACCGATTTGGCACTCGCCGATATTGCTTGAATATTCGACTATCTGATTAACAGAGAAACGTCCAAACCGGTTTTCCACGTCATGAACGGTTATCCCGTCTATTGAGTACGATCCGTGATGGCAGTTAATTATGGTATCAGGCTTAACAAGCCCTTCCATAAGCGCAGCCGAAACCACAAACGGCTTCATGGTCGAGCCGGGTTCAAAATCATCAGTAACGGCTCTATTTCTCCAGTATCTTGCGGAATATTGCCAGTAATAATTTGGATTAAATTCTGGATAATCCGCCATTGCAAGAATAGCCCCCGTATCCGGTTCCATAAGTATCGCAAAAGCGCCTCTTGAATCGGCCGCTTTCGCCTCCTTGTCTAAATAATATTGTGTAATAAATTGCAACTGTTTATTTATAGTCAAATAAATATTATCTCCATGGGTTGCCTTCCTAAGTCCAAAACCCTTGATAAATATATACTGCCCAAGACCGTCATGTAAAACCCTTAAAGCGCGTTTGCTGCCCCTTAAAAATTTATTATATTTATATTCTATTCCAGACAAACCATTATCGTTAATCCCGACAAAACCCAAAACGTGAGCCAATAATGACCCGTTAGGATAGTATCTCACGGGCTGTTTAACTATAATAACTCCGCTAATCCCCTGTTTTTCGACGTTTTTTGCAATACGCCCCGAAACCCTCCTTTTTATCCATGCAAATTGAATATGAAGATTTAATATTTGAATTATTTTTTGAAAACTAATACTAACTAACCTGGATAATTTCTCAGCGCTTTTAAGTTTATTTCTCACCATTAACGGGTCAACGGCGATTCCCGGTATATTAACGCTTGTTGCAAGTATGCTGCCGTTAGATGAATAAATATTCCCACGCTTGGGAGTAAAATACACCTCCGTATGGAACTGTTTATGTGCAAGCAACCTTAATCTTTTACTTTCTATTGTTTGAAGGTTGAACGCCCTAACCGTTAACAAGCCCCCCAGAGTTGCTATGGCCATAAAACCGATTAGCATTCTCAACCTTAAGGTTGTTTTCCATAATTTAGCCATGAATCATTATGATTTCACCCTCTTTCGGGTAGATAAAACCCATCTTTTTGGCAATCTTATAAATCCTTGAGGGCGAGCTTAACGCCGTTTTCTTAATCAAAAGCTCTTTATGCGCATGCTCAAGTCTTGATTTTATAATATTTAGCTTGTTGATATCGTATCCAAGTTTTATGCTTTCCATAGTAGTCCAGACATAAAACATACCTGATATCGTAAATATTATTGTTAAAACAATAAAATATGGTTTTATTTTAGACATGACATAAAGCCCTCAATTTTGCGCTTCTTGATCTTGGATTAGACCTAAGCTCCTCAATAGATGGCAATACCGGTTTTTTGGATAATGATTTAAAGCCTAATTTGTTCTTAAAAAAATTTTTAACGATTCTATCTTCCCCCGAGTGAAAAGATATAATAGCTACAATGCCCCCCGTATTGAGGACATTTTCGAGTTTTCCCAAAAATTCCATCAATGAATCATATTCTTTATTCACAAAGATCCTTAATGCCATAAATGTCTTCGTCGATGGATCTATCCTTAATTTTCCGTAACCTTTAAAAACGGCTTTTTTTATGATTGCCGATAACTCGGCGGGAGTTTCTATCCGCTTATTTTTTCTGGATTCCGCAATTTTCTTAGCTATTTTTCTTGCGTGCCTCTCGTCTCCATACTTCCATATAATATCGGCAAGGGTTTTCTCGGGGTAATTATTTACAACCTCATAAGCGGTTAACCGCTCTTCTTTATCCATTCTCATATCGAGTTCACCTTCTTCCCTGAAACCAAAACCTCTGCCTCCTTCAAGCTGGATCGAGCTCATGCCAAGATCAAGAACTATCCCGTCAATATCTTTGAAGCCCGATTCCTTGATTATGCTATCTATTTTACTAAAATTAGAATAAAATAGCCTAAACCTTTCTTTGTCAAATTCTTTCTCAAGTTCTATTTGAACATTTTTAACCGCATCTTCGTCTCTGTCAATTCCAATTAAAAAACCGCTTGGGGCCGACCTTCTCAATATTTCCTTAGAAAACCCGCCGCCGCCGACAGTCCCGTCAACATAAATCCTACCGGGCATCACCTTAAGCATACCCATAGCCTCGTTTAACAATACAGGTGTGTGTCTAAATTCCGCCATATTATCTTTAATAATATTATTTATTATTAATATTTGTAACGATAACAATTATGCTATCCTGTGGCAATCTAAATGTTTAAAAACCTATTTGGGACATCGTGGCGGCAATCGATTCAAAATTAGTTTTTGCGCCTTCGAAGTTTGCATCCCACAAGTCCTTATTCCATATCTCAAACCTGTTTATTATTCCGACAAGTATAATCTCTTTATCTAAATTTCCACTGATTTTAAGCGACTGCGGAATAAGAAACCTATCCATTTTATCGAGTTCAAGCCCGGACGCCCCCGAAAAAAAATATCTCAAAAATTCAAGGACATCTTTTTGCATAGAAGGAAGTTTAAGCGCTTTTTCTTCCAATTTGCGCCATTCCTCCGTAGGATAGGCAACAAGGCATTTATCGAGGTTGGTGATTACAAGCGTGGTATTGTTATAATTTGAAATAAGGGATTCTTTAATTTTCTGTGGAAGTTTAATTCTGCCTTTATCATCTATCGAATGAATATATCTTCCGCTAAACATAAAATTAAAATATGTTAAGTATATGTTAAATATAATTAAATGGTTACCACTTTTTACCACTTTTTACCACATTTAAATAATATTATTGATTTTAATAAAAGTCAAGTCAATTAAATAAAAAATTTTATCGAGCACAAATGCAATAGGAATAAGATATTAAACGGAGGAATAGGACGGAACGACAATTTTATTTTTTAAAAAAAATAGGTATGGTTGACCATTTGCTTTAAATTATGCAGCATCAACATTCCCGCAATTTGAAATGGCTGAATTAACATATTGTTTTCTAATCCCAGAAGTTCTTTACTTTTTGAACAAATATATACGGCGGGCGATTTTTTTAATAAGCCGGCAAGGTTTTCGGCTATTAAATCCCTAAATTTTTTATCTATGCGGGAATTTTCGGCTATATCTTTTGTATAAAGCAACGGAGACTTAGCCATACTGAATATATAGACCGGGGCTTCCATAATGGCTAAAGTCCTTGCAAATATTAGGCCGGCTATGCATTTTTCCGGTTCTGTTTCGGGGTCGGCAAGCTGAACTATTAAAATTTTTTCGTCTTCCGTCGCACCGGATGCAACATTAATATTCATTATATTTTCTTTGGCAAATATTCTTTAAGCCAATCTCTGAAGCGCGTTCTTTTTAATCCGAGTATTTCATCAAGTTCGTCCATATTTCCATCGCAAATATTATCATACTCAAGCATTCTGGTCTGGTCAGACGTTATAGGCAAATTTTTAATGAACGATAACTTTTCAAAAATATCTAATGATTTTTCCGCTATAAAAGAAGGTATATGAATTTTTAATTTTTTTCGCGGCGAAAGTTCCATGATTAAATCAACCATATTTTCAAAGGTAAAAACATCAGGACCGCATAGCTGAAACGTTCTGTCCGCCGTTTTTTCGTTATACAGGGAATTATTATATGCGCCTGCAACGGAAAAAATATCCACCGGGGCGAGTTTGGTTTCTCCCGTCCCGATAATCGGAACAAACGCCATTGTTTTTACTAAATTTATGAGGTCGTCAAAAAAAGCCGCATTATCCCCGAAAATCAAAGAGGGCTTAAAAACCGTCCATTTCAACCCTGAATTTTTAACAAGGTTTTCACCCTCGTATTTTGTAGAAAAATACTCCGAACCGCTAACCGAAGCACCGAGCGCGCTCATGTGGATAAATCTATTTATACCGTTTTTCTTGGCTAAATCTATGAGTATTCTCACATAATCTATATGAACCTTTTGGAAGGAAAATCCCGGCAGGCTTCTTATTATCCCGATAAGGTTTATTATTGCGTCAAATCTACTACCAGACAAAAAGCTGTTAATGGCGTCTTTTTCTTCAAGGGTTCCTTCAAGGACTTCAAAACCCCGTTCCTTTAATTTTGGAATTTTCTTTTTATCGCGTTCTAAAAGCGTGACGGAAGCGCCAAAAGATTTAATTCTTTCGGATACAACCGAACCGACAAACCCGGTTCCGCCGGTAATAAAAACATTCATCTGCCCCTCCTCATCTCCCTCCCGCAAGGGAGCAACAGGCAATAACCTGAATGGATGTTCATTTTATCTCCTTGTAATTTCCGGACTGAAGCGCTTGCCTTAGAACGGGGCATATTCCGGGTTATTCTATCTGCTTGTAATTAAAATAATGAATAGCCTCTATATACCTGATGGTTCCGGTCTTAGACCTCATAACGACGGAGTAAGTCTTTGCTCCTCCCTGAAAAAATTCTACGCCCTTAAGATAATCGCCTGCGGTAACACCCGTTGCGACGAATATAACATCGCCTGCGGCAAGCTCGTTAATTTTATATACCTTATCTAAATCTTTTATTCCCATTTTTACGGCACGCTCCTTTTCCTCCTCATTCCTAAATGAAAGCTTGCCTTGCATATCACCGCCGACACATCTTAGCGCCGCAGCGCCGAGAACGCCCTCTGGAGCCCCGCCTATGCCCAAAAGGATATCTATTCCGGTATCTTCTTTTGCCGTTGCTATTGCGCCCGCAACATCCCCATCCTGAATTAGCCTGATCCTTGCCCCTGTTTTCCTTACCTCTTCAATTAAAGCCTTATGCCTTTCACGGTTAAGGATAATAACGGTTAAATCTTCAACATATCTGTTTAACGCCTCTGCAATTCTGTGAAGATTTTCGGTGGGAGGCAGATTAATGTCGATAACACCTTTTGCCTTGGGACCGACGGCTATTTTTTGCATGTATGTATCGGGGGCGTGAAGAAAATTTCCGCGATCGCCTATTGCCATAACGGCAATAGCATTCGGAGCGCTTGTTGCGGCCAGAGTCGTTCCTTCCAGCGGATCAACGGCTATATCGACCTTTTGCCCCTTGCCACTTCCAACCTTTTCGCCAATATAAAGCATGGGGGCTTCATCCCTTTCACCTTCGCCTATGACAATTGTCCCGTCTATGTCTATATATTCGAGGGAATTTCTCATCGATTCGACCGCCGCCCTGTCCGCCGCCTTTTCGTCTCCCCTGCCGATAAACCTTGCAACCGATATGGCGGCATGCTCCGTAACCCTGGCGAATTCGATTGTTAAGGCTTTATCGTCCATAACTGCCCCTATTCGACTGTTTAAGTTTAGTATAATTCCAATATAATTTTAATCTTTTTAATTAAAAAAATGTAAGAAGAAACGATTTAAAGACTGCGCTCCGAAACGCCGTCATATTCATGTAAGTGCGGGGCCAATCTCCTGAACGGTTTTTCCCTCATCCATTCCTCGAATACCTGGCCGACAAGCCCGCATGAACGGGCAATTATAAAAAATCCTTTCCCGAGCCTGTAATCGAAGCCCATATCGGAAATTATTGCCGCAATGCAGCCGTCAACATTAAGCGGAAGTTTTTGTTCCGGCTTTTTCATCTTGAATTCATCTGCAATTGCAACGGCAAGGCTGACATAGCTGCCGCCAAAGTGCAAATCTTCGGCAACCTCCAAAAGCCTTTTTGTCCTGGGGTCAACGGTATGAAGTTTATGACCGTAACCGGGGAGCCTTTTCTTGTTTTTAATGGCATCGTCAACTATATCCTGCGCCATTTTTTTGATTTCAGCTTTATTCGGATTTTCTTTTTCTTTTCCTTTAAGATAATCCTGAAACATTTTTGCCGACTTTTCGATAGCACCTCCATGCGCATCTCCGAGGGTAAGAATTCCGCCTGCAACAGCGGCATTAAGCGAATTCCCGCCGGAAAAAATTGTTCTTGCGGCAACGGATGAAGGCGTTGCAATACCTGCGTCTATACTTGACACAAAAATAGCATCCAGCATTTTTGCCTCGTTAGGTGTCGGCATTTCGCCCCTTAAAAGCAAAAAACAGACCTCCGCGTAAGATTTATTTCCAATTAAGCTATCAAGGTTATAGCCCCTAATAAGTATTTTTCCATCCTGGTTGGATGTAATAGCTGTTCGCCATTCTTTTTGTGAATTTGTTTCGGACATATGCTTAAACTCCTTTTATTTTTTTTCATTATTTATTTTTAAACTTGCAAAACTCCTTACCCTTATAATTATAATATAATACCGTTAAAAACGGCGTCTCCCCTAACATCATCCATAAAGGAGAAAGAAATTAGGGGAGAACAGGCTATTTTGCCAGATATTTATCGAAAAAATTTGCTTCACTTTAAAGTGCTATAAAGCGGCTTAATATTACCGGAGGAGCTATCCTCAAAATCCCTTTTAACCCCCAAGGAAACCAACGCATCAACAAGCTGATGATAAAATTTTGCAACGCTGATTGTCCCTGTTTTTTTGCCGACTTCTTCAAACATTTTTATCTTGTTCGTTGCCTTACCCATTCCCCTCTCTACAATGGCACCGGCATGTCCGAAAGAAACCCCTTCAGGCATCATCTCTTGAAACACGCCTGCAACGAAAACAGCCAAAGGTTTAGTGTAACCGCCTTCGGCAATAAGCCCGGCAACCTGCTCTTCGTATGTACCTCCCGGTTCTCCCATTATAACGCAAGCCTGAACATTTTCATCTTTTTCCAGTTCCGGTAAAACATCCGCAAAAGTGGTGCAGGCGATAACATCGCCTCCTACAGCCATGGCCATATAAATTCCAAAACCCCTTCTTTTAAACATTTCGGATGTGGTAACCGTAAGGCCGCCGCTTTTCGAAAGAACGGCGATAGAACCGTCTTTAAAAGCAATGCTTGGATCTTTACCACCGATTGCCCCAATTCTGCCGACGGACGGAACAAAACACCCTAAAGAAGTCCCGCCGATAACCGTAACACCTTTTTCTCTCGTAAGTTCGTAAATTATAATGGAATCCCTTATGGGAACATGTTCGGTAATAATATACATTAACTTAACGCCGTTGTCTATTAATTCATAGACGGCATCAAGTACGGAGGTAGGGGGGACATATATAAGGCCGGTATTTACCGACTGCCTTAATTCCTTAACTTTCAAAGCATCTTTTACGGTATCGAAAACAGGAATGGGACAGTCATCGTTTAGAACGGTTCCACCTTTTCCAGGAGTTACGCCGCATTTTACGATGCCCGGGTATAGCTTTTCCGATTCTACAACAACCTGGGAAGCTTCCCTTCCGGTTATACCGATTACTATAACACCGGTGTTGTTATTTAAATACTTAGTACCTTTCATATCCTTAGTCTCCAATTATATTATATTTTTAGATTTTAAAATCTCGTAAAGCTTTTGCGGCGCCTCTGTAAGCGGGAGTTCCGAATCATATATTACCGCTTCGATATTATTTCTTACGAAACAGTCGTAAAGCATCTTTAGCCCCTTTTTATATTCGGGACCGCTCCTTCTGACGACCCATACCAATCCTTCGGGAAACGTTCCGTCTTTTTTCATTTCTTCGATAGCGGACACAAGGCCTTCGCCGAGCGTAATATCTATTCTTGTATTGCTGGCTGTTCCGCCGCATACTAAAACAGCCTTTAATCCCGGCTTGGAAAGTATAATTTTTGATATTTTATTCATCTTTTCCGCAGGAGGATTCCCGCCGATATCGGTAAGATTAGCGGGTTTAAGTCCCAATGCAAAAACGGTTTCCGCCGTTATAGTTGACCCGCCGCCACCGAATGTCATCATTGCGATATTTCCGTCTAATTCGACATAAGAACCTGCCTTTCCCCTGTGGTCGTCCCTATCTATCAAGTGAGCCGCAGCTTCTCTTCCGGTAAGAGGCCTGCCCATTGCGCCCCTTGCGGTATAAATTTTGGATGGGGCAATCCTGGCATCGTCATCTATTATGGTTACGGCATCTATAGCTAAAATCTTTTGTTTTTCCGAACTTGCCTTATCGCCAGCAATGACTAAAGGATTTACCTCTAAAAGCCTGGATTCCGAATTCCAAAATCCTTTATACATATTGGCAATAACATCGGAAAGCTGCCTTAATACCGCACTGCCTTCAAATCCGATTTCCAATAGATGTTCCCTGACCTTATACGGAAAAAGCCCTTCAAGCGGGTTTATCTCAAAAGTAAATATTTTTGACGGATTCTGCTCTTCTATGTCCATCCCGCCCTGAAGAGAAATGACAAAAACCGGGCGTCTTGGCTTTGAGCTATATGTGAAACTCACATATAGCTCCCTTATGATAGAAACCTTTTCCTGGATGATGACGCTTACCGGCTTTTCCCCGTAAACTTCCGTCCCCATTAAAGCCAAAACATGCTCGTTGGCTTCATCTCCGGTCTTGGCAAACTTAACGGCGCCGGCTTTTCCCCTTTTCCCCACAAGCACCTGGGATTTGATGACAACCTCCCCGCATTGCTCGACAAAGTCGGATACATTTTGACCTGGATGTTGGACGGCTAAGTATTTTGGAATAGGAACGCCATATTTTTTAAATATGGTGTCGTATGTTTCATATTCGTAAAGTTTCATAAACAATCCCCTCGCTCTATTTTACATATTTTCGGCAATTCTTTCCGCAAATTGCGAACATTTAACCTCGGTAGAACCTTCCATCTGCCGGGCAAGGTCATAAGTAACGTATTTCTGCTCTATGGTCCTGTTAAGCCCTTTTTCGACAAGATCTGCCGCTTCTTTCCATCCCATATGTATTAACATCATAACCGCCGACAAGATTAAGGAGCCAGGGTTTGCCTTATCCATATTTGCATACTTCGGGGCTGAACCGTGCGTCGCTTCAAAAACGGCCGTGGTGTCGGACATATTTGCCCCGGGAGCTATCCCGAGACCTCCAACCTGTGCGGCCAATGCGTCGGACATATAATCTCCGTTAAGATTTGGTAATGCAAGAACGGAATATTCATCCGGACGGAGAAGCGCCTGCTGAAACATGGAATCGGCAATTCTATCTTTTATAATTATATTGTTTGTTGCGCCCGTAACTTCGTTTTCGGGAATTAACCGGCCGCTAAACTCAGCCTTTGCAAGTTCATAGCCCCAATCCCTAAACGCCCCCTCGGTAAATTTCATTATATTGCCCTTGTGGACTAAGGTAACGCTTGATTTACCGTTATCTATGGCATACTGAATTGCTTTCCTTATAAGCCTTTTTGAACCAAACGGCCCCATAGGTTTTATTCCTATACCGGCATCTTCCCTAATTTTTTCTTTAATCTTTGGGTCTAAAGATATTAAGAAATCCCTAAGTTTTTTAGCTTCCTCGCTGCCAGATCTGAACTCCACGCCGGCATAAATATCTTCGGTGTTTTCCCTAAAGATTATCATATCGACCTTTTCTGGATGCTTAACCGGCGACGGTATCCCTTTGTAATATTTAACCGGTCTAACGCAAGCAAACAGGTCTAAGATTTGACGGATAGAAACATTTAACGATCTAAAGCCTCCGCCAACAGGGGTGGTAAGCGGGCCCTTAATGCTGACAGAATACTCTTTAAATGCGGTTAAGGTATCCTGAGGAAGGTATTGCCCTTCTCCGTATTTCTCAACCGCCTTTTCCCCGGCATAAACCTCAAACCACCGGATCTTTTTTTTGCCGTTATATGCCTTTTTAACAGCCGCGTTGATTACGATATGCATAGCCCTTGTTAAATCGGCCCCAATTCCATCACCCTCGATAAAAGGAATAACCGGATCATCGGGAACTTCAAATTTGTTTGGCCCTAAAACCTTAATTTTTGAACCCTCTTTAGGTTCCGTAAGTTTTTGATAAGTTGCCATAGATTACCTCCTTATAATCTATTCAATTTAATGTTATACTTTTATATCACATATAAAAGCCGGGGATCTCATTGCAGATATAAATATCTACATATCGGTATTCTAAATTAGGATAGGCTTTTTATTTAAAAGGAATTCTAAGCGCAATTAATTGTTAAGGGATACAAACACGCTCAGCCGGACATTTATTTATTTTTAAATAAAAAATTTAGCCTGCCAACGATTATGGATAATTATAATAAAACATTTTTTTAAAATCAAGCAAAAAATTTAACCTAAAATAGGAATTTGAGTTAAATGGCAAAGAAGAAGGGGCAAAAAAGCAAAAGGGGCAAAAAATCCCTTGACAAAAAAGTAAACTTATTAGATAATAGCATCTTTAATTGTATAAAATTTATAAAATCAGGAATAAAATTACATAAACGCAAAACCACCGCACCCCGCAGAGTTTTAAGGCAGGGAGGCGATATATAAAGCCTTGGGAGGAATAGTAAATATGGCGGGAAGCAAATGGGTGTTAATAGACGCAAGGGATATCAGTTTAGGGAGAATTGCGAGCTTTGCCGCCAACAAGCTAATGGGAAAAGACAAGCCGGATTGGACGCCTTACGCCGACAACGGGGATTTTGTTATCGTTATCAACAGCACTAAAGCCAAGCTAACAGGTAAAAAAATTGATAACAAGGAATATAATTTTCATAGCGGATATCCTGGGGGGCTTAAGACATATAATTATAAGGATATGCTTAAAAAAGACCCCGCATACCCAATTATGCAGGCCGTAAAGGGGATGCTTCCCAAAAACAAGCTTTCCGACTCACTTCTTAAGAAAATTAAAGTGTATCCGGACGAAAATCATCCGCATATAGCTCAACAGCCCGTAAAAGTTAGACTATCTGACAATTAAATTAATGCAATTTTCATATAATGTAACATTTTACTAATTTTTTATTATTATTAAAATTAAAATAAACAACTGGTACCTTGATTATGACAAAAAAAAGCGTTATTATACACGCAGTCGGAAAAAGAAAAACAGGAATAGCAAGGGTATTTTTTAAGGAAGGGGCAGGAAAAATTATCGTTAACGGAAAGGATTTCGATAAATATTTTCCGCTTGAAAGTTTAAGGGTTCTTGCCACAAAACCTCTGGCATTTTATTCAATAGAAAATAAATTCGATATTCATATTAATGTTGCCGGCGGGGGACCGAGCGGACAGGCTGGTGCAATAAGACTTGCGCTCGCAAAGGCTATTCTTTTAATCAATCCGGATATAAAGGAAACCCTCGCAAAGGCTTCAATGCTTACCAGGGATCCGAGGGTGAAAGAAAGGAAGAAATATGGCCAAAAGGGGGCAAGGGCGAGATTCCAGTTTTCAAAAAGGTAATTTTGCTATTACTTTTATCAAACCCTGTTTTATTTATATTTTAAAATTAGATTTGCGATAATTCTAATATTTAATGATAAACGTATCTGTCGTAGGTGCATCCGGTTATAGCGGCGTTTATTTAACTTATGCCCTATCATTAAGGCAGGATATTTCGCTATCCTGCATAGTATCCCAAAGTTTTTCGGGTCAAAAACTTTCAAGCGTTTTTCCTCTGTTCGCAAAGTCCCAAACAAAAAAAAATCCGGTTTCAGATCTATCGTTTAGCATTTACGACGGGGATTTTATCTCCTCATCGTCGGATATAATCTTTTTCTGTCTGCCCCACGGCGAAAGCTCGAAACTTATTCCTAATATTTTTAAAAAAAATAATAAAATTAAAATAATAGACATCGGAGCGGATTACAGGTTCGATGACTTAAAAATATATAAAGAGTTTTACGGCGGGACTAACTCGCCCGATAAACTAAATGCCCAATTTGTTTACGGTCTTAGCGATATCTTTTATGAAAAGATAAAAAATTCACGGTTTGTTGCCAATCCGGGGTGCTATCCAACGGGGGCTCTTTTACCGCTGCTTCCCCTTTTCTCAAAAGATGCCGTTGACGTAAATATTCCCGTTATAATTGACGCTTTATCAGGAATTTCCGGCACCGGCAGGGGCTTAAATTTATCAAATCTTTTTTGCGAAGTTGAGAATTCAGTTAAGGCTTACAGTGTGTGGTCGCATAGGCATATGCCGGAAATTAAGGAGAAAATAACCTCCGTTTTTTTAGCTAATAATAAAAAACGTGTTGGGGTCTTGCCGGAGGTTTTATTTACTCCCCACGTTATTCCCGTTGTAAGGGGGATATTGACAACTATATATTTAAAATTAAAAAATGGCATTTCGAAAGAGGATATTTTGGGTATATATAATGGTTTTTATAAGAATAGCCCCTTTGTTTCGATATTAGAAAACGTTCAGAGTTGCGATATTAAAAATGTAATTTATTCCAATAATTGCCATATCGCCTTTGAAAAAGGGGATGACGGGTTTATAAAGATTTTCAGCGCCATAGACAACTTAGGCAAAGGAGCTTCATTGCAGGCGCTTCAAAATATGAATCTTATGTTTAATCTGGAGCCGGATTTAGGAATTGGTTATTATTCGCCCTTCCCATAAATAAAGTTATAGCCTGATTTTGGCGCCTTTTTTATATAACCCGCTTTTACCGCCCTCCTTTTGAACAAGGTGTATCTCCGATATCTCGATAGATTTGTCAACGGCCTTTAACATATCGTAAATGGTCAAGGCGGCAACGGAACAAGCTGTCAGGCTTTCCATTTCAACCCCGGTCTTTCCCGACATTTTAACGGTCGATTTTATGTTTATAACATTTTCTTTTTCATCCGGTTTAAAATCGATATCGCAATTTTCGATGTTTAATGGATGGCATAAAGGGATCAGCTCCGATGTTTTTTTTGCAGCCATAATACCCGCAATTTTAGCCGTACCAAATACGTCTCCCTTCTTGCCACCCTTACTTACTGCAAGATTGAAAGCCTCTTTAGACATCGCTACCTTTGCATGGGCAGAGGCGATTCTGACAGTTTCCGCTTTTTGGGAAACATCGACCATCTTAGGCATCCCATTTTCATCAAGATGGGTTAATTTCGTTTCTTTTTTCATGGGCAATAATCTCCTTTTTCATCCTTTTTAATTATCCTTAATTATCCGCAATTATCCGCGGGCTAAATTAATATAAGAAATATTCCGATTTGCATTATAAATATAAATTGCTAAGCAGGACCTTTTCTCCGGAGATTTCGCTTAATTGTTTTGCCTTATACATTCTAACTGCCCCAAAACTGCATATATCTTTGCATAAATTGCACCCGGTGCATAAAAACGGCTCCAGCAATATCTTGTTTTTTTTACGGCTTAGAGCTCCGGTAGGACATAATTCCCAGCAATTTCCGCAAAAAACACAATTGCTATTCAACTTCGGAAGTTTTATGTTTAATAATGTTACTAAGTCTTTATTGTGTTTTAAAAAAAGAAAAATGTTCTTTCGTTTCTCAAGAAAAAGTTTATTAATTTTTTTATCATTTTTATTGCCTAAATTTATATAACCGGAATAAAGTTCCGAAAAGGGCAAATCATCTATGGATAAGCCCTGGACAAATCTTTTTGTGCCATTTTTAATGCCTTTAAAATAATTTTTAAAAAACTCCCTTCTGTCCAAGGTTCCATCTTTATCGTTACCCTCGTTATCCCTGCTACCTGTTTTTACGCTATCGTCCTTTTTATTCTCGCTATTTTTTAAAGCGTCTAAAAGTGAATCGGCGTCAAACCCGCCTATATTTACCTCTTTGAAATTTTTCTCCATATTTAAAAATCCGGCTATGTCTTGAACCCTTTTAACGGTTTTGTTATGCAAATAATTGTACTTGCACGAATTGCAATCCCCTGTAACAAAACATAAATTGTTCCCCTTTTTTAAGAAAGAAATTATATCTAAAATATCGACTTCATAAATACATCCGACTTTATCGTTAATTTTTTCTACTTTTATTTCGGAGCAAAAATAGTATATATTATTATTTACTGCGTGGAGTTTTTCCGGCCGTTCACCGTTTTTTCGTTTAGTATCAAACACGTAATTGGGACATATATACAAGCATGCATTGCAGTTTGTACATGTTTCCAG
>JAMCUF010000031.1 GCA_023381755.1 Deltaproteobacteria bacterium | reverse complement strand
TTTTTGACATAATTTTTAAAATCCAGTATAATAAACCATAATAATATATATATTTATATTATGTTATAAATTTTAAGTATTACCGGAGAATAATAAATCATAAAATAATAATGGATATTAAAAATGAAACTGAAAATCAGCGGAGCTCATTTGCCGCCGAGGCCGAACTTCTCAAAACACTGGGGCATCCCGTAAGGCTTAGGATAATAGAGGTTTTAATTAACAATAAGTCCTGTGTAAAAAACATATGGGAAACCCTTGGGCTTCCGCAAGCAACGGTATCTCAGCATCTTGTTTCCCTTAAAAATAAAGGTATAGTCAGCTGTAAGCGCGATGGCGTGAGGATGTGTTACCAGCTTAGCGATAAAAGAATCGAAAAGATATTCAATGAGCTAAAATATTATGGCAATTCTTTCAATAACGAACACGGCGCAAAAGCCGGCAATTCCGTCTTGTCTAATTTGCCCAAGTAATAGAGGAGTATTAAAATATGCCGATTTACGAATACGAATGTAAAAAGTGCGAAAAAATATTTGAAATTTATCAAAAACCCGGTGAAAAGGGTGAAGATATTAAATGCCCCGTCTGCGGGGCGGAAAAACCGGCTAAAAGGATTAGCTCCTTCAGCAGCTATGGAAATTCAGGGTCTTCTGCCGGCTATAATTCGTCGGGTTCTTGCGGAAGCAGGCACAGCGGTTTTGGCTGAACATAATTAGCGGGCGGTCTGCCCCTTTCCAACCTTAATTTATATTCGATTTCTCGATGTAAGCGGCTAATTTTTAGGATTTCTAGTTTTTAGGATTTTTTTATTTTTTTATAACCCCGCAAATCCTTCCGTTTTTGATAACTCCGTTACCCTTTTATAAAGGCTCTCAAGGTCGCCGTAAATCTCTTTTGTGTTGCCCATTTTTATAACAAGTTCATATTTTTTATCCTTAACCGTCCTGTTCCCGATAACTATTTTAAAGGGTATCCCGATTAAATCTACATCTTTAAGTTTAACGCCGGCGGACAATTTTCTATCATCGTAAAGTATGTCTATTCCCGAAGACTTGAGGTCGCCGTAAATCTTTTCGGAAAGACCGGCTATCTCCCCGCTCTCCGTATTCAGCGAAACAACCGCAACGGTAAACGGGCTCACGGGCACGGGAAGATTTATTCCCGATTCGTCGGAAAAAACCTCTATAAGCGCCTGGAGCGTTCTTCCCACCCCAATTCCGTAACATCCCATAACGAAAAATTTAGATTCCCCCTTTTCGTCCAAAAATTTTGCGTCCAAAATACTTGAATATTTATCGCCCAGTTTAAAAATATGCCCGAGTTCTATTGCGTTTTTAACGCTTAAACTGCCCGGACACCTTATGCACATATCCCCGGTTTGAACGCTTCTTATGTCGGCGACAACATCCGGCGTAAAATCGCGTTCGGGCTTTACATTCGCCATATGGGCATCCTTTTCGTTTGCCCCTGTAATCCAGTATTCCGAGTTATTAATCTCCTCGTCTATAACTATGAGGCGGATGCCGGTAAGGCCGAAAGGGCCGGAAAAACCGCAGGGGGCGCCGGTTACCCTTTCCACATCCGCAACTTGTGCGAGAAACAAGTTTTTAACGCCCGCCGCCTTTTTTAACTTGTGTTCGTTTATATCCCTGTCTCCTCTTACAACCCCGACCACAAACCCTATCTCGGTCTCATAAATAATCGTTTTCGCAAAACAGGTTTTATCCACCTTAAGATATGCGCTGACATCTTCAACCGATTTTTTGCCTGGCGTAAACAGCTTCGTCATTTTGGGCTGCCTGCACGACTTCAGAGGACCGTGATAACCTGCTTTGGAAGCGGCGTCATCTATGGACGCGGAATATCCGCAATTATCGCACAGGACAATCCTGTCTTCCCCGTATTCCGAAAAAACCATCAGCTCTTCGGAGTACGAACCTCCTATTTCCCCCGCTTCCGCCTTAATAAATTTAAAACTAAACCCAAGCCTCTTAAATATGTTTTCGTAAGCCTTTCTCATCGCCTTATAACTTTTATCCAAACCGGCCTCATCCGCGTCAAAGCTGTAAGCATCCTTCATAATGAATTCTTTTGCGCGCATAAGGCCGAACCTCGGACGCATCTCGTCCCTAAATTTAAGATGTATTTGGTATAGAGTCAAAGGCAATTCCTTATAGGATTTTATATTTCTTTTGGCAAGGTCCGTTATAACCTCCTCATAGGTAGGCGCAAGGCAAAAATCCCTGTCCTGCCTGTCTTTAAACCTCAACAATTCCTTTCCGTAGTCCGCATCCCTGCCGGAGCGCCCCCAGATATCCAAAGGCTGAACGAAAGGCATGGAAAGTTCAACCGCCCCAGCTGAATTCATTTCCTGCCTTATTATATCCTCTAATTTTTTCAGGCTTTTAAGCCCAAGCGGAAGGTAGGTATAAATGCCTCCCGAAAGCTGCCTGACGTATCCCGCTCTCAAAAGCAATTTATGGCTTTTAAGGACGGCCTCCTTCGGGTCTTCCTTTAATGAAGGTATAAAAAATTTAGAATATCTCATCTTTGCCCCTTTGTTTCATAAAATTTTCTCTCCCGTAATGTTTTCGACTTCCTTAATCAATGCCTTAAATATTTCTTCATTGTCAAATTTTCCGATTATTTTGCCCCTCGCAAACAAAACCGATTGCCCTTTGCCGCCCGCGATACCGATGTCCGCATGGGCCGATTCCCCCGGTCCGTTTACTACGCACCCCATTATTGCAACCTTTATGTTAGACTTTATTTTAAAAGAGATTCTTTCGAACTCCTTTGCAATATTCACTATGTCTATTTCAGCCCTTCCGCAAGTAGGACAGGATATCAGCTGAACGCCCCCTTCCCTTAAACCTAAACTCCTTAAAATATTGTATCCGGCAATGACCTCCATGACGGGGTCGTCGCTTAAAGAAACCCTTAGGGTATCTCCAAGACCGTTATAAAGCAAAATCCCAAGCCCGACTCCGGATTTTATCGCGCCGGAAAAGACGGTTCCCGCCTCGGTTATGCCGATATGAAACGGATAATCCACATGCGCGGCTAAAAGCTCGTACCCGCGGACGGTCGTCAAAACATCGGTTGATTTTAATGAAATTTTAATATCGTAAAACGATTCTTCTTCAAGCAGTTTAATATGTTTAAGGGCGCTTTCGACCATGGCGGCGGCAAAATCCCCTTCGTTTTTGCCTAAAATTCCCTTTTCCAAAGACCCGGAATTTACCCCTATTCTTATAGGTATGGCTTTATCTTTACAGGCGGCCGCAACCTCTTTTACCTTTTTCTTGTCTCCGATGTTTCCCGGATTAATTCTTAAACCGCTCGCTCCAGCCTCTACCGCCGCCAGCGCAAGCCTGTGGTCAAAATGAACATCCGCAATTACCGGAATGCCGGCCTGTTTTATGATCCCTTTCAAAGACCTTGCCGCTTCATCTGTATTTACGGCAACCCTCACTATTTCACAGTTGTATGCCTCCAAATCTTTAATCTGGCGAACGGTGGAAAGCGTATCTTCCGTAATTGTATTCGTCATGGATTGAACGCTCACCGGCGCATCCCCGCCAATCAAAACACTGCCGACCTTAACTCTCCGGGAGGGTCTTCTTTTTATCATTTTTTTATTTGTATTTCCTAATCTATTTGATTTATATTGTTGATTTATTTTTATTTCCGCCTGTTTTGATTGCTTTTTATCGCTATTTAATTTTATTATTTTATATAATCATTTTATTATATTATAATTATAAATTATAAAACAAATGAAAATTGTAACCTAAGTCCAGATCTAATTGATAATTTTAACTATGTTCGAATTCCTTAAAAACAAAACATATAATATCGGCGGCGGTAAAATAAGCCTTTATTCAATAGTCCTGTCTATTTCTATTATCATAATCGCGTACCTTGCCGCCTATTTATTTTCATTTATAATTAAAAAGGAATTCAGGAAGAATGCCACGCTAAACAGGCTGTTTATAAAAACCGTAACAAGATTTATCAAATACCTTATAATAATAATCGGTTTTTTTATATCTTTTCAGGTTCTGGGGATAAACTTAAGCTCGCTTGCCTTTTTAGCAGGCGTCATAGGGCTTGGCATAGGGTTCGGCATGCAAAACATTATAAGCAATTTTATTTCCGGCATTATTATACTGTTCGAAAAGCCGATAAAGGAAGGGGAATATGTAGAGGTGTCGGGTTACGACGGAATTGTCAGCGATATAAGGGCGAGAAGCACAACGATTACCACAAGGGATAACATCTCTATTATTGTTCCAAATTCTAATTTTATAACCTCAAATGTTATAAACTGGTCTCATAGGGACCCGAAAATAAGGCTGCATATACCTCTCGGCATTGAGGAAACCGCCTCTAAATTAGAACCGGCAAGGAAGGTTTTACTTGAAATAGCCGAAAACAATCCGGAGGTTTTAAAAAACCCAAAACCAACGGTCTGGTTTGTGGGTTTTGGAAGTTCGTCCTTTAACCTCGAATTAATTTTATGGATATCAACCCCGATCAGAAGGCATTACGTTATAAGCGATATAAATTTCGAGATAGCTAAGAAGTTTGCGGAATACGGCATCGACTTAACATATCCGTGGACAAACCTTATGTTTAAAAACGACCTGAGGGTACAAAACGCCGCCGCAACGGCGGCGCTACCCTCACAAAACGAAGCGGAAATAAATAAAAATAAATAATTGATGCAACCGCTTTTCTATTTCTTCTTAAGGCTTAAAAGGTAATAAGTTACGGCCCAGGCATCCCTTTTTTTCATCCTGTAGGCAGGCATCGGCGGACCGGCGTGCTTGCCCTGCGGGTCTAAGCCCGTTTCAAGAAATTTTGCCGTTTCGACCGTTGTCCAGCCCTTCGGAAGACCCGCAATGTCGATTGCTTTACTTTTCCAAAAAGGCACCGGATGAATCGGTTTCATATCTAATACGGCGCCCTGGAGCCATTTATTCATAACAGGCCTCCCGTGCATATTAAGCGGCGTATGGCAGTCGGAGCATTTGCCGAGGCCGGTTACGATATACCTGCCCCGGGCAATAAGGCGCGCGCGCCTTGAGGAAACGGCGAAAGACTTATTGACTAAGGAAAAAGCGGCGGCGGCAATAAAGATGACAGAGATTAATAAATAAATAAACGTTTTCTTCATAACAGTTCCCTCCATTCTATAAATTTATTAACGTTTGACATGAAAGGCCTTGTACCGGCTCTATAGAAAAAGTATAGCAACAATTAAACCGATGTCAAGTATTTATGTTTTTATTTATTTTTTTCCGTAAACCGCCGCTCAAGTTAATATAGGTTAAGGGGAGATGCCTGCCTATCTTACCTCGGCCAGAAGTTTTTTAACATTTCCCATGACCGATTTCGGAAGGGGCGCAAAACCTGTTTTTACGGTATATCTTACAGCCTGTCCGGGGCCCAACGCCCAATTTACCAAATCCTTAATTATTCCGGCGGTTGCCGGATTCGACTGCTTTTTCATAATCATCCAGAATTCGAAATTCGAATCGGGATAAGCGTTCTTTGCCGAAACATTCCAGACTATGGACTTATCGAAATCGGCCGGAAAATTGCCCTGTTTCAGGGCGGAATTTGCCGCTGCGGCAATCGTTTTTACGGAACCCACGACATAATTGCCCGCCTTGTTAAGCATCGCGGCGCTGGCGAGATGATATTCCATAACCCACCCGAGTCCGACATAGCCTATGCCTCCCGAAGTGCTCTTCACGGCGGCGACTACCGCATCGCTCCCCAAATAACCGCTTCCGACCGGCCAGTCGGGCGAAAGGCTTCTTCCCACCTTATTTGCCCACATTTTGGAGGTATCGGTCAAAAGGCTTGTAAAATCAAATGTCGTTCCGCTCGCATCCGCCCTGTGAACGACAAAAATATGAAGGTTTGGAAAGTTGTACCGCGGATTTAATTTTTTAAACGCGGGGTTGTCCCAGTTAGCAATTTTGCCGAGATAAATGTCCGCAACCAATTTTGGAGTCATTTTAAGATTGACGCTGTTTGGTATTCCCGGAATATTATAAATAACCTGAGCATCGTCAAGCGCGACGGGAACATTTACCAAGTCGGGGTACCTCTTTTTAAAAGCCTTCGTAAGATAGGCGTCCGATGCGCCTATCGTGATATTGCCGTCCGCCGCGTTCGAAATTCCGAAGCCGGAACCAGTGCCGGCAACGGAAACCGTAACGTTCGGACGAAGTTTGTGATACTCTACCGCCCAGACTGAATTTAACGGATAGAGCATCGTGGAACCGGAAATAGTAATCGTTCCGGACGAAACCTTTGATTTCGCACCGGCGCCCGGTGCTTTTGACCTTGCGCAGCCCGCCGCAAAAAGGGATATGAGAAAAATAAACACTATTGCCGACAGACCCCCGAAAAACTTTTTAAAATCGCTTTTTTTCATAAATCTCCTCCATAAGTAGATTTTTAGATTGTTAAGCATGATTTATTATGCTTTATTATATAATAGCAGATTAATGTTACGCTTTTATTACAGTTTTGTTAAATTTTTGTTACATTTTAAAAGGGTAGCCGGGTTAAGGCTTGCGGCGGCAGTCAGGCTGGAAGGCGGGCTGGAATGGTTGGAAAAACAAACCCCCGTCGATATTTAAACATGTTTAAATATCGACGGGGGTATAATCCGGATTTATTTAACCGGTTATTCAAAAACTCCGGTTAAAAGTTCCATATAAAGAAAGCTCCGAGCGATGCAAAATTTTTATGCGTAGCGGTGCTGGGAACGGAACCTACGACGGCGCCGGTGGCTAAAGCCTCGGCAGGGGTGACGGCCTGGTAAGAGTCCACGCCGTTTCCCGTAAATACATAGTCGGCCCACGTTACTAACACAGCTCCCTTTGTAATGTGATGTGTAAGCACAACGTTAAATTCGGTTCCGATGCGATGGCCGGCAAACATCTGGGTTGTGTAATTATCGCCGGGAACGGTCATGCTTGTTTTAAGCCACTGGCTGTAAAGCATGTCTTCCCGCAAGGTATTGGCATTCGAAAGATGTTCCGCCACGTATCCCAGAGCCATCACCTTGTTGGACAAAGAGGGGCCTAACTGGTTTCCGGCTCCGTAAATGTAGGCATCGCCCGGGGCGGACATGCCCATCATGCCGCTGCCTATTGTATCGCCAAGGCCGAACAGGGCCAGGGTGTTTTGCGCCATCGAATAGTAGGACATGTCGTAATGCCCCGCAGAAATAGGAGAGCCCAAGGCAAACTTGCCGCCGACGGTGATTGGAAACGGGGAGGTATGAAGCAGTTTCGAACCCGTTACAAAAAGACCGTAAGAGTTTATTGCGTCATACTCGTCGGAAGCGCCCGTCGCAGGGTTATAACCCGACGGTATGACGGGCAATCCCTGCGTAGCGCACATTCCGAGCGAAATTGCCACGTTGGAGCAGATAATGTGTCCCCTGAAATAATCGAACTCGCCCGCAAACTTGGTCCCTCTATTGGAATATCTTGCCGAAAGGCCGCCAAAGGTAATATTTGCGGTCGGATATTGTGTGCCCTCATCAACCGTAACGTTATACGTACCCGTTACCGGATTAACTACAGGCCCCGGAAAGGCGCCAAATTGATTAAGATGGGCCTCCGTAAGCCACAAGCTGTAAGCCGTATGATTAACTGGCTTAAGGGTCATAAGCTCAAGCGTCGGTATAGTGCCGTACTGAATATGGCTATAGTAGGGGTTTGGAGCGACCCCCAGCGGGCCGGCAGGAAATTGGGGCGCCGGCAAAGTCGGATAGCTGGCATATGCGGAGGTTTCATTTCCGATAAGCATGCCGAGAAACGCGCCGAGATTATACTGTTTTAACGGCAGGAAATCGCCCAAGCCGTCGGCGTTTGTATTTACCGCAATGCCAAGGCCGAACTTAACCGGCATACGGCCGAACATCCACATGCCGTAGGGCGTAACTAAGCGAAGATAAACGTTCCTTAAACCGAACGTGTTAAAATCGTGATTAAACCCGGCGGGTGCGGGGGTGTAACCAAGCGGCATCCCTCCGTTCATCCCATATCCGCCGGCTGCCAGCCCGGTCGGAGAATAGGCGTTGGTCATATCAAACTCGGTCATCACGCTCACAAGCGGCATGCCGTCCGCCTTTCCGTAGGAAAAGGAGGCGTGCAACCTAAGCCTCTCGCCGATTCCAAGGAAAGTATTGCTTGTGGGATAACCGGGAGCGTTAACAAAATCCTGGTTTGAATTCTGCTCATACGTAAAGAACCTTCCGATATACTGCCCGCCCAAGCCGAATGAAGGCCCGTTTTTAGCTGCGCTTGAAGCGGCAAAAGACGGCGAAGCCATCATTAGTGTTAAAAGTGTTAAAAAACCGGCAATTGCAACTGCGAGCAACGCCGGCAGTGAAAATTTCTTTTTCATCTTTACCTCCTCTCCTACATTAAATAGATTTTTAAAGTTAAAAAACTTATGCTGCGCATCCCCCATTATCGCATTCCCCATAATGTAGCTTTAATAATTATCATACATCGGATAATATTGTCAAGAAAAAAGTAATTATTTTATGCAAATTGGACCGGCACCGTTATTTTAACGATTAAGGGCCTTGGGGTTTCCTTTTCCCTGCGCGTAAAAACATCCTCCTTATCGTTTTCTACATGCCCCCATATTTTTTTTACCAATTTAGAATTCATATCGTGTCCGGTTTTTTTTGCCGAAACCCTGCCCTTAATCCTATAGCCCGATAAATAAATATCGCCTATTAAATCCAATACCTTATGCCTGATGAACTCGTCTTTATATCTAAGCCCCTCCTTGTTGAGAACGGATGTTTCGTTTAATACCAAAGCGTTATCCAAACTGCCCCCCAGTGCAAGCCCGCTCTTTTTTAAATGTTCGACATCCTTTAAAAAACCAAACGTCCTCGCCTTTGAAATCTCCTTATGGAAATTAAACCCGTCTATTTTCATATCGAAAGAGCCCGAGCGCACCAACGGGTGATTAAAATCCATGGCATAGGACACTTCAAAATCGTCTGCGGGATATACGGCAATACTCACGCCGGAGCCGTCCCCGCCTCCGCCTGCCGGCGCACGGGTTATGACCACCGGCTTAAGTATCTCGATATACTTTCTATTTGCGCTTAGCTCTTTAATTCCGCTTTCGTAAAAGGCTTCGTAAAAAACCCGGGCGCTTCCGTCCATCGCGGGAATTTCGTCCCCGTCAATCTCTATTACGGCGTTGTCGATGCCCGCGCCCCATAAAGCGGACATTAGATGTTCGACGGTGGAGATGCAGGCATAGGGAAGGGCCTTGGCGCTTCCTATGCTTGTCCTTAAGGTTGTGGAACAGATACTGCCGGGGTTAGCCTTAATTATAACATTAGGTTTTAAGTCACGCCTCACAAAGGTAATCCCCGTATCCGCTTTGGCGGGCCTAATGACCACGGAGGCTTCCCTGCCGGTATGCAAACCTACCCCCTTGAAAAAAAGTATGTTTGCAACGGTGCATTGAAATTCGTTTTTTTCTTCTTTTAGTATTGCAAATTTTTCCATCGTAGTAATTTAACCCCATTAGCCAATGATAAAAAAACAGTTTTTATGCCCATAAAAATTGCCGCTTGTATTCATATGTACCGCTAATCTTTATTATTATTAAATTAATCTTTTTAATCTTTTAGTCGGATGCTGCAAAAAATATGCCATTATTTGCAAAATTAGGAAGCGGCAAAAAAAATCAAAAAACCGGTAAGTTATGCGGACAGCCGGATATGCGGAGTCTTTTATTATACCTTATGCGAATTTTTTTTCCATAATAAAATGAGACCTAAAATTCGCAACTGTCAAACCCGCTAATAATTTTGCGCGGGCAGGCCTATTTTTGTTTATAAAACCTTTCCTTTTCGCTGTAAATGCATCCGCAATAATTTTGCCTGTAGAGGTTATAGGTATAGGATAATTTTATTCCCTCTTTATAGCCCAATCTAAAATCCTCGTAGTAAAAATTAACGCCGTATCTCTTTTGCAGGCTAAAGCCGGCCTCTTTAATGTAATCGTGCCTTTGATGCTTGCTGTATAAAAGGGTCGTCGAAAAATGGGTAAATTTGGAAGATTTGGCAAGGGACGCCGTTTTTTCAAGCCTTTTGCCTAAACAGTAATAACACCTGTTTTCTTCCCTGAACGCAACATTTCTTATAAACTCTTCCATATCGTAATTCTTCTCGTATATAACCTTAAAGCCAGCCGCCCCGCTGAATTTTTTCAAGGACTCCAGCCTTCTTGAATACTCGCCGTACGGGTGAATATTGGGATTATAAAAATAACCGATTACCTTATCGAATTTTTTATCCAAAACGGCATAAGGGTGCATTAAACACGGGGAACAGCATATATGAAGCAAAAGCCTGTTTTCCATAATAAAATTTTATATATTAAACTTAAACCTAAAACCGTGAACTGCCTATCAATAAACTACTCCCGCCTTAAGAGGCGTGAGCTTCCTGTTTCAACGTATGACCGCTTTTTAGAATACTTGCGTATCGCTAAAATAAAAAATCTTCTTTTTTAAGCCCGAAATGCTTGTAAGCCAGCTCCGTGGCAATCCTTCCCTGTTTTGTCCGCAATATAAAGCCGCAAGAGACCAAATAAGGCTCCACGACATCCTCAAGGGTATCTTTTTCGTCGTTTATTGCCTGCGCGATCGTTTCTATCCCCACAGGTCCGCCGCCAAACTTGTCTATTATGGTTCTTAAAAATAGCTTGTCGTTATTGTCAAGCCCTAATTCGTCAATGCCTAAGTTTTCAATGCCGAATTTTGCAACATCAAAATTAACGGCATCCCTTTTCAAATGAAACATGTAATCCCTTAAGCGCCTTAGCAGCCTGTTTGCAATCCTTGGCGTCCCCCTCGAACGGCGCGCTATTTCAAAAGCAGCCTCGTTGTCTATCTTAATCCCGTAAAGAAATGCGCTTCTTATAACAATCTTTGCCAGATCGCCCGTTTCATAATATTCAAGCCTCGAGGAAAATCCAAACCTGTCCCGAAGGGGAGACGGAATAAGCCCCGCCCTTGTGGTCGCGCCGATGAGCGTAAACCTCGGCAGGCTAATTCTTATGGATTTTGCCGTCGCGCCCTCGCCTATTATAATATCGAGTTTAAAATCCTCCATAGCTGGATAAAGCATCTCGGCGGCCGGTTTCGGCAGCCTGTGTATCTCGTCTATAAATACGATATCGCCGTTGGAGGCTGAGGATAAAAGCGCCGCAATGTCGCCGGCCTTTTCTATGGAAGGTCCCGAGGTTATTTTTATATTAACCCCAAGCTCATGGGAGATAACATTCGCAAGCGTGGTTTTGCCAAGTCCCGGCGGTCCAAAAAATAAAAGATGGTCTAAATCGTGGTGCCCAAGAACAGAACTTCTTTTTTTTGAAGCATTTATAAAAATCAGAAGGTTTTCCTTAAGTTTGGTCTGGCCGATATATTCGTCGAAGCAGGTGGGCCTTACGGGGTTGTCGAACGAGTCCTGCCGGCCTTCGGTCCCGTTGCCCTCCTCCTTTGACGAAGCAAAGCCGGCAGGGCCGTTTAAAGGCTCATCCTCATTGTTTTTAATATTTTTATCGTCTTCGGTTGTAAAGTCTTTTTTGAAAGAACCCATATGTAACGGTTTATTTGATTTTATAAATTGAAAACCCTGCCGCACCCGCCGATTTTCAGCGGGACGCCTCTTCGGCGGAGCCCGCCTCGTTTTTTAACGAATACATATATCTTAGGCACCCCTTGGTTAAACTCTCGGTGGTAATCTCGATTATGCCCTCGTCTTTTATACTTTTATAAACCTTGCTTGCAAGATTTAAAGACTCAAGCCTTGAATATCCCAGCGCCTCCAATACGCAGGAAGATTCAAGAATAACATCGGAGGGCTGGGCGTTATCGGCCCTATTGCCGTAATTATCGGTGCTGCCGCCCTTAAACGCCGTTCGCATCCCGCCCTTTTCCCCTATTTCGCTTACAGAATTTGCAGAATTTAAGTTATTATCCGCGCCGGCGCCCGCACTGCCGTATGGAAACGGGCGGGACACCCCGCGCGTGCCTCCGCCGGACCCCGTCTTGCTTCCGAAGGCATCCTCAATCCCGTTATCATTATAATCGCAAAGAGCCTCAGCCTTTACATTATTCATTAAAGCCGGCTTTCTAAGAATTTTATTTTTAAGCTCCATAACGATGCGTTCGGCCTTGGCCTTTCCTATACCCTTAATTTGCGATAGCGCGGATATGTCCTGCGTGGTTAAAATATTTAAAAAGTTACCGGCGTCGATACCGGAAAGTATCGTTACGGCAAGCTTCGGCCCGACATCTTTAACCTCAAGAAGAAGACTGAAAATTTCTCTTTGAAGGGAGGTATGAAACCCGTAAAGCGTAATCCGGTCTTCCCTGACATAGGTATAAATAAAAAGGCTCAGGCTCCCGGAGCTTCGGCTTAAATTTGAGGAGCCCCCCGCCGGAATAAAGACCTCGTATCCTACCCCGTTTGTTTTCAATATTATGGAGGATTTTTCGGCATCCCCGTAAATTATCCTTCCTTCCAAATAGGCAATCATTTAACCATTTTTAAGAATTAATAATTAATAAAGTTTGACATATCGGTAGCGCAACAGACCGCAATTGCAAGGGCATCGGATATGTTGCTATCCGCATTATCCTTTAAAAAGGCTTTAATATTGGAACTTTTAGATGCGCATATCAAACTTAGCGCCTCTTTTACCTGCTCTTTATTCGCATCTCCGTAACCGGCTATGCTTTTTTTTACAAACCTTGGGGAATATTCCTTTAATTTTATATTAAAAACAGACGAAATAAGGCATATAACCCCTCTTGCCTGGGACAGTTTAATTAAAGAAGCGGGATTAACGCCGGAAAATACGGACTCCAAAGACATTATAAACGGCGAATATTCCGCCACAACCTCTTTTAGCTCATCATAAATTTTATTTAAATTATGGGGGAATTTTTTGTTTCTCGCGTCTATTAACCCGCAAGATATTAAAGTAAAAGCCTTCCCAAAAGACGGCAAATCCAGAACCGCCCATCCTGTTAATCTTGAACCCGGATCAACCCCTAAAATCCTATAGCTCATAAAGAACCCATAAAGGAATAAGTCAGGCTTCCGCCTCCTGTATGTCAAAATTTGCATAAACATTTTGAACGTCTTCTATATCTTCCAGAACATCCATAAGTTTAACCATCTGGTCAGCTTCTTTCCCTTTAAGCTGGATAATCGTCTGCGGTATATAAGAAAGCTCGGAAAATTTTGCTTCCAATCCCTTGGATTCGAATACCAATTTTATATTTTCAAAATCCCTCGCATCGGTATAAACGAGAATTTCATCTTCCTCGGTTTTTATATCTTCCGCCCCCGCGTCAAGCGAGGCCTCCATAACCTTATCCTCGGAGTAAACGTTTGCGTCAAACCCGATTATGCCCTTTTTATTAAACATCCATAAAACGCAGCCCGATTCTCCGAGACTGCCGCCGTGCCTCGATAATGCGTGCCTGACCTCCGAAACCGTCCTGTTTCGATTATCGGTTAAAGTCTCGATAAGTAAAGCCACGCCGGCGGGACCATATCCCTCGTATATTATTTCCTCGTAAGTTTCGCCTTCGAGTTCCCCGGCACCCTTTTTCACAGCCCTTTCTATATTTTCCTTGGGCATATTATTAGCCTTGGCTTCATCGATGGCAAGCCGGAGCCTCGGATTCGACGACGCATCTTTGCCCCCTATTCTCGTGCTTGTGATAATTTCACGGATGATATTGGTAAAAATCTTACCCCTCTTCGCGTCCAAAACCCCTTTTTTTCTTTTAATAGTACTCCACTTACTATGACCGGACATAAAACCTCCTGCACAATTACGTGGTGCGAAAGGGGGGAGTTGAACCCCCAAGGATTGCTCCGCTGGATTCTAAGTCCTGCATTCGCATATTGTAACTTATTTATATTGTTAAATAATTAGCTTTATAAAAAATACCGTTTGACCGATTTTTGACAAAATAGATATCGGAACGCGTAAATTACCCTTTGATTCCTTAATTAAAAAACATTAGAATAATTCTATGAATTCATCTAAGCTTAAACCGGATTGCCTGATAATTGACCGTAAAGTCCCCCTGTCCAATTCCTTATGCTCAGGCACGACCACTTGGGCAAACGGGTTATCTTTTCTTAAAACTATATGACTGCCTTCCTGCCTTTTAAAATAAAATCCGGCTTTTTCTAAAGTTTCAAAACGTTCCTCTGGAACCGGAATTTTATCTTCTTCTAAAGCGTTAATATATCCTTCGATTGCCTCTTTGATATTGAAAATAGCTTCTTCTTTTGTTTTTCCTTGACTAATGCACCCTGGAAGGCTTGGACATTCGGCAACCCAATAACCGTCCTCGCCGGAATAAATAATCACCTGTCTCATCTTTTTACCCTCTCTATAAATAATTAGTTCATTATATAGCAAAAAAACTTAATAGTAAACTTGTTTGTAGTGACTTAAATCCCGGTTTAGAACAATATTTATATATTCCAATGCTAAGTAAATTTGGATGAGCTTCGCTGTACTTCGTTTCCTGCTTTCTACGGAAGGTTCGCCAAAATTGAATCTATAAAAAAAAGAAATAGGATTAAAATACAGCGGTTCATCTTCTTCACTAAAGTAATTATTAATTAATTTATTGTAATATTTTTTAATATCCTCATATATAGATAAGTATTGGCTCTTTTTAAAACTTTGAGAGTGCTTAGCCGTATAATATAAAAGATTATATTTTTCTTCTTCTTTTTCTTTATCGATTGCCGACAATATTTTTTCATCCTTTTTAATATATCTGAAAAATGCAAGTAGAAGCACGTGTTTTAAATATTGTGTTTTTATTTTTAGCTCTTTTTCGGTAAAAATTTATTGTCAATAGGCTGGAAAGGCTTATTTACTGTATGGTGCGAAAGGGGGGACTCGAACCCCCAAGGATTGCTCCGCTGGATTCTAAGTCCAGTGCGTATACCAATTCCGCCACTCTCGCAGATATAAAAATATAAACTTTTCGCTTTACCGACTATATCAAAAATTAGCAGAAAATAAATTTGGCATAAACATGGGCGGCCATCTTTTAGGTCCTTGAGTCAATTGTTCAACCAATTTTAACGTTTTATTGGGTAAAAAAGGTTTTAAGTGGCGGGGCCGACGGGGATCGAACCCGCGACCTCCGGCGTGACAGGCCGGCGTTCTAACCGTCTGAACTACAGCCCCGTAAGAATAATAAAATAAGAGACGATAAATCAAGAACCATATCTTTTACATACCGGTATAATAATTAATTCACAATATTTCATAATTAGCACATCATTTAATAAATTAAATGAATAAGATTCGTATTTATATATACCTTAATATAAAAAATATGTCAAGCGGTGGGCAATTTTGCCGCCAGCACAGTTTTTTTTGGAATAATTTAATTATACCGCAAAAGAATATAATAGTAAACTTCTTACGAATTTAAATTTTAACCATAGTAAATACCTCCTACTGTTAAGGTTTTAAAAATCCACACTGAATAAACAATTCGCCGTCGCACAATTCATGGATAACAAATTTTGATAAAGCCCCAAAATATGATATTATATAAATATGGGAAATAAATTTATTTATTTTATAATATTTTAACCCAGCCTGTGGCAGATACAGCATTTTTATGCAAAAAAAAATTTCGGTTGCGGTAAAAACAGGTTCAAAAACCGAAGGCTATGAAATATTAGACGACGGAACGCTGAAAATTTCAATAAAAGAACGTCCGGTAGAGAATAAAGCAAACGAAGCGGTCATAAGAAAAATCGCCGAAATTTACGATAAGCCTAAAAATAAAATTACCATAAAAACCGGTTTAAAATCTAAAAATAAAATAGTCGTAATTGACGCCGGCGATTGAAATTTATGGATAATATTTTGGAAATATTAAAAAATATTGAAGACCCAGCTAAAAGAAGGGTTGCTTTTATCGGAATTCTAACGAAGGAATTAAAAAACAACGACAAATTTCCTCCGGTAATCGTCGGCGGCGAAGCTCTTGAAATCTATACGCAGGGAAATTATACAACCGGAGATATAGATATAATTACAAAAGAAAGCAAAAAAACATTATTAACTATTTTAGAAAAATGGGGTTTTATAGAAATAGACAGGTTTATAGTAAACGAAGAACTGGATATTTATATAGACGTTTGTGGCGATATTTACGACAAAAAGAGGACAAACAGGATAAAATTGAATGATAAT
>JAMCUF010000026.1 GCA_023381755.1 Deltaproteobacteria bacterium | reverse complement strand
AAAATATCAGGATTATTTTTTGGGCAAGTTCTTTTTTTAACTGTCTTTCGAATCTTTTTATTTCACCATTTTTTTTGATCAAAAAACCCTCATTCTCGTTGCTGCCTATGATGTCTTTCGATATATCGTTTATAAAAATATAATCCAACGATTTTTCGATAAGTTTTTTTCTTCCGTTTTCTATTATGGAGTCCGTCTCGGCCGCAAAACCAAAAACTACCTGTTTGTCTTTTTTTATTTGAGACAGGGCCTTCAATAAATCCTCATTCTGGACAAGTTCGATACTAAGGTTCAAGCCGGTTTTCTTTATCTTATTTGGGCTTTTCTCCTTAAACCCATAATCAGATACGGCAGCGGCCATAAAAAGTATATCGCATTGTCTAAATTCATCCGAGAGCACCTCTTTTAAGTCGCTAAAACTTTTACATTTAATAATCCTGATATTTTTATTGACAACCCGCCTGCGCTCATCAATATTTAAAGCAATTAAAGATACCGCGGCGCCCTGCTTCACCGCCTCGTTTGCAAGACTTATTCCCATCTCGCCGCTTGAGGCGTTTGAAAGAAACCTCACGGGGTCCAGATATTCCCTTGTTGCACCAGCCGTTATCAAAACCCGCTTACCCTTGAGCGTCTTTTCCTGAAAAACCGACTCAAGTTCAAACATAATGTCGGAAGTGTCCGGAAACCTTCCTTCGCCGAAATCGCCGCAGGCAAGACCTCCCGTACCGGACGAAACAACGTAAAAGTCTTGTTCTTTTAGTCTTGCCAAATTATTTGTTAAAATTCTATTTGAAAACATCTTCGGATTCATTGCGGGAACTAAAACCTTCGGCTTATCCTGCGAGGCTGAAACAGCCAAAGTTATTAAGGTGTCCGCAATGCCCGCTGCAAGCTTGTTTATCGTGTTGAATGTAGCAGGGGCAATTAATATCAAATCTGCATATTTTGAAAGCGAGATATGGGTGAGAGGGCTTTTAAAGGCGTCATCCTCGAAAACATCTTCGCCGAAAGATTCGAAGATATAAGGGGAGATAAATTTGCCGGCAGACAAGCTAACTATTATTTTAACGTTTGCCCCTTCTTTTTTAAGCCTTCTATACAGGTCCACGCTCTTATAGCAGGCAATAGAACCGGTTATGCATAAAAGAATGTTTTTGTCTTTTAAAGTCATAAAAATCGGGAAAATTTAGATTTAGATTAAATACGCGTTATATTTTTTTTCTTCCCCTATTGTGGTGGCTTCGCCGTGTCCCGGCAAAACCAGGACGCCGTCATCCAATATCAACAGCTTGTTTTTAATAGAGTTTATAATTTCACCAAATGAACCACCCAGAATATCGGTTCTTCCAATGGTATTTTTAAAAAGGGTATCCCCGCTAAAAAGATATTTTCCGTTTATTAAAAAGGATGTGCTTCCCGGCGAATGGCCGGGTGTAAAAATCGGTAAGATATTGATTTCTCCTAAGTTTATAGCTACATTTTCCTTTAAATATTCATCTATTATAACTGCGCCGGTAAAATCCAAATCTAAATACACGGCCTGATTTTTTAAGTTTTTTAATATAATCTCTTCTTCTTTGCTTGCGATAATTTTAATTCTATATTTTTCCTTAAAATAATTATCCATAATTACATGGTCGATGTGGCAATGGGTATTGAGAATAAATTTCAAATCGATATTTTCATCTTTTATTATTTTTTCAATTCTTTTTTCCTGACCCCCCGGGTCGATTATAAACCCTTCCCTTTTATTGTTCTCATCGTTGAATACAAGATACGTGTTGACCTCAAAGGGTCCTGCAGGAATAGTATAAAATTTCATAATTTAATATGGAATAAAACCTCTTATTTTAAACTAATTAAGCAAGTATTCCTGAAACGAATTTATTAAGGCATTAAGATTTTCTGCCGTGTCGGATTCCCCGTATATCCTCATTAAATCCTCGGTACCCGAAAGCCTTGCCAAAAGCCACGAATCGTCATCAAAAAAAATCTTATATCCATCGGTCGCATTTTTACCGGTTACCTTCTTGCCTTCAAAGACTTCCGGAAATTTTCCCATCTTCTCGCCTATTTCCGCCTTAAATTTTTCTTTATCCACGGGAACATTTATCCTTTTGGTGCTAATGGGTCCAAATTTTTCGAGAAGATTTTCAACAAGCAGTTTTAAAGGCTTCTTGTAGTATGATAACATTTCAAGCACTAAAAGGCATGTATAAATTCCGTCTTTATCGGGGGTATGGCCTGCTACCGTTAATCCGGAGGATTCTTCCCCCGCCATTATAACACTGTTTTCGGATATAAGTTTGCCAAGATATTTAAAACCGACGGGAGTTTCGATAACTTTAAAACCGTAATATTTTGCAACCCTGTCGACTAAGGCGGTGGTAGCCACGCTTCTTGCCACATTACCCTTCATGCCCTTACCTTCTATATAATAATTATAAAGAAGCGGAAAAATTATATTAGGTTCTACAAACCCTCCGTCTTCATCTAATATGCCGTACCTATCGGCATCACCGTCCGCTGCAAGCCCCAGAGCTAATTTCCCGGATTTATTCCCACCCTTGTTCCTATTATAATTCCTGATTAATGCACCCATTCCCTTTAAAGTTTCAGCCGAAGGATCGGGTGCCATGCCAGGTGCAAAAAAGGCGTCCCTGTTTTTATGAATTTCTTTAAAATCAAAGCCTATTTCCGTCAGTATGCCGCCTATAATCCCTTTTGATGTTCCATGTAAAGATGTTATGAAGGCAAATATGTTTTTACTGTTCCCCGATATAAGTTCCAAGTTGATTTTAGTCTTGATTAAATTAACATAGCAGCCGATAAAATCCTCTTCTTTCAAGAGCCCCCGATTTTTAGCATCATCAAAGCTTATAAACTTATATACAGGTGATTTTAAAATTTCATTAGATTTTCTTGTAATAATTTCAGTATCTTCAGGAAGGGCAGGCCCCCCCCAATCCGGGGAAAATTTAATACCGTTATAATTATAAGGGTTGTGGCTTGCCGTTATGTTGATTGCCCCTAAAGCCTTTTCTTTTAACATTTTTACAGATATGACAGGGGTTGGGGTAAAACTTTCAGCAAAAATAACGGCAAATCCGTTAGCGCAAAAAACACAGGCGCTTAACCTGGCAAATTCTTCGGATAAAAACCTTGTATCGTAACCTATGATTATTCTTTTAGAAGGCAACAGCCCTCTATATTTTTCGGTTAAGAAATCGCATATAGCCTGTGATACCAATTTCACTGCATCAAAGGTAAAGTCGCCTGCAATTTTACCCCTGTAACCCGATGTTCCGAATTCAATCGGGGGACCTTCCTTGCCGCGGTTACAACAGGGCGCTGAAGTTCCTTTCATTCTTCCACCTTTCTATATCGCCGTTAAATTGATTTACCAACGCCAAAGCTTCTTCCTTTTCCTTGCCTTCTGAAAATATCTCAAAATAAGCCCCCTCGGACGCTGGATATGCTAAAACCCATCCACCTGGCTTTATTAGCTTGATGCCGTCAACGAATAACACATCGTCGTCCCTGTACTTTTCTATGAACTTTCTCATTATAAACCCCTTTAATTCAGTTGGGCAAGAAATCATTTTATATTCAAAATAGGTCGGCTCGATATAACGCAATTCATTTTTAATTGTGGTATCAAGTTTGGCAAGCATTTCAAGAAGTTTTACCGCGGAATACATTCCGTCAAAAGCAGGCATAAATTTAGAATAAATATAGCCTCCCTCATTGTCGCCCGCAAAATAAACTTTGGAACCGGCGGATTTTTCCATAAGGGCATTCGAGGAATTTTTGGCTATAATTACTTCGAAGTTATAATCATTAGCCATCTTTAATAAATTAAGAGATGAATTGATAGGAACGGTAATAATCTTATCTGTTTTTTCCGTTTTCATAACTAAAAGGGCCATTAACGACAGTGCCGTATTTCCATCTATATTATCTCCGTTTTCATCGCAGATATATATTTTTTCTCCGCCATTATCTATAAAAATACCCAAATCCGCATTAATAGACCTCACAATGCTGGATAAATCCGCTAGCGATTTTTTAAATTCCCTTTCCGTTTTTGTAATCTTTGTCTGGTCTAAATTTGCATTTAGATGAACGGAATCTATCCCCAGCCTTCCGATTACCGCAGGAAAAATCTTACTTGAACTTCCATAGGAATAATCTATTACAATCTTAAATTTTCTCTTCATAATTTTATCGGTTTCGATTGTATTTAAAAATCCATTCGTATAATATTCCGACCCATGTGTCGGATAAAATATCTCGCCCGTATCTTCGGAGCCGACCCTTGCGTAATCTTCCCTGAAAAACAACCTTTCTATTTTCTGTTCGCTTAAGGAAGATAAATCTAAACCATTGGAATCAAAAAATTTTATGTTTAAAAGTTTCTTATCGAAGGGGTGCTTCCTGACATGAATACCTCCGTAACTCTTAAATTGCTTTGCCTGGTACCGGACGATAGATATCGGCGTATCGCTAAAATCGTTTATGTTAACCCCCACGGAAAGGACTCCGGACATCATGGCCCGTGAAAAGAGCCTCGATGTTTTATGACTGTCCCTCGAAACGGAAATGATCTTGTTTCTACCAATAGTTGCGCCAAACGCGGCGCCTAATTTCGATGCAAATTCAGGCGTTATTTCTAAATTCGCAAGACCTGTTATGCCGTATTGACCGAATATTTTCGCACTCCATTTATCGGACCAGATGAGGCTTTCCGATAATATCGCCCCGCCTTCCACATTTTTAAAGGGCCAGATTTTAACATCAGGATTTATCACGGCTTCATTGCCGATATTGCATACATCTGATATTACGGCACCGGAACCGATAAAAACATTGTTGCCGATATTTGATTTATAACCTAATATAGCCTCCTGAATATCGCAATTTGCGCCTATTTTTGAATTTTTCCCTACAACGGAACCTTTTAAAGCAGTATTTTCACCAATTGTACAACTATCGCCTATGACGCAATTTCTAATTTTGCAGTTTTGAAGTATGTGCGCATCCTTTCCGAATATTGAATTTTCAACATCGCAGCTTATATCTATAATGCTTTTTTCGCCAATTTTTATATTATTTTTGGCAAGCGTTTCCCCCTCTATATTCAAATCTATCTTGCCTGCTATGATGTCTAAATGGCTTTGCCTGTATTCCGAAAGCGTGCCGACATCCTTCCAATAGCCTGAAGATATATAACCAAAAAGACTTGCGTCTTTTTTTAAAAGCACCGGAAAAAGGTCTTTTGAAAAATCAAACTCGCTTTTTTCGGGGATTAGCTTTAGTACATTCTTATTTAATATATAAATTCCCGTATTGACCGTATCGCTAAAAACCTCAGACCATGTCGGTTTTTCAAGAAATTTTGTTACCCTGCCTTCGCTATCGGTAACGACAATCCCATAAGGCAATGGATTCTCTACCCGCGTGAGAACGATTGTGGCGTCGCTTTTTTTGCTGGCATGAAAATCCATAGGCTTTTTTAAGTTAACATCGGTAATTATATCGGCGCTGATTACAAGAAAGTCGTCATCCTTAATAACTTTCTCTACATTTTTAACCGCACCTGCGGTTCCGTAATCTTCTTCGGCCAGTATATATTCTATATTCACCCCGAAACCCGTCCCATCCTTAAAATAATTCTTTATTGTCTCCGGCTGTACGTAAAGCAAAATAATTAAGTCGTTTATGCCGTACATCTTCAGCAAATTGACAACATGCTCCATCATAGGCTTGTTTGCCACATGTATCATGGGTTTAGGGGCATTATTCGTCAAAGGTTTAAGCCTCGTTCCGAAACCGCCCGCCATTATAACTGCCTGCATATGGATACCCCTTTACCGGATAAGAATTGTATTTTAAGAAATATCGTAAAATCCCGGGTTGCATTATAGGATTAATTCTATTAAAATTATATCTTAATAATCTGTAAAATCAAAATAAAAGTATTCAGGTATAAAAAAATACCCATGTTTTCTTCTTATATTCTTCGTTTAGACACGACCCTGTTTTTATTCATAAATAATAACTTCCATTTTTCCTTCCTTAATGACAATATGCGGGCGGTTACATTTTTGGGCAACGGGTGGGTGGCATACTGGCTGGTTCTTGTTTATGTCTATATTTACAACCGTTCTAAATTTAAACAATCGTTCTTCCTGCTTTTTTTAACTCAAATTGTTCCAGGCATAACGGACATTATCATAAAAAGGCTTGTTAACAGGCCAAGACCGATCGTTGCGCTTCATAATCTTATAAAAGAGGGTGAGGCCCATGTTAATTTACTTGGAAGGCACCTCAGTGAACATTCGTTCCCATCGGGCCACACCACTACCGCTCTTTCGTTGGCCGTTGCCCTTTCATACCTGTTCCCTAAGCACTATAAACTGTTTTATGCCCTGGCATTCGTTGTCGCATTTTCACGCGTTTACGACGGCGAACACTATCCGTTGGACGTTATAGCGGGGGGAATTTTAGGTTATTTGTTTGCAAAAATTACGCTTACCGCATATAAAAAAATAAGGAAAATAAACGGGTATAACTTCGAGAAATCATGACAGGGAATAACAGGACTATCTAATTATATTATCTCTTTATATTATCTCTTGCCAACCTCTTTGATTCGATAAAAATCGCAATTTTTCTGGCAATCCTTTTTGACGCCGTTTTTAACGCCATTTTTTCCTGCTTATGCGCGATAAGGGGATTAATGTAATTATAATAAAAGGCGCTGGACGAGATATTAACATTGCTGAAAATCATTCTTCCGCTTGTCTTATACATGCTTATTGCCACAACCACCGTTATCATATAATCAACCGCAGCCGCAACACCTGTGTACGACATAACGTTATTTTTAATGGAGACAATCTTTCCGGCTAAATAATATCTCGCATTGCCCTTATTTGTGGTAAACATATCCGTCGAGGTATTTAAGTAGTATGCAAGATTATTTGAAAAGTAAACCCCTATACCGGATTTATAGGTGAAATTTTTAAAAGGCTTTATGAATATTTGGGAAATATTGTTATATTTCTTATACTTGCCGTTAATATTTATAGAGGTTTTTTGTTGATTTAATATTCTAAAACCGCAGGCCGATATAAAAACCGGAATAAAAAAAATCACAATAATCAATGCAAATTTATTTTTCATGCCGGTTATACTATTATACTTAACAGTTTATTTTTAATATATATAGTTTTTTTAATACCGTTTTTATGGGTAACATATTTTTTTATTTTATTGCTGCTCAGTGCAATCTCGAGTGCCGAATCTTCATCTGTATTTAAATCTACAGCTACGAGGTCTCTCATTTTGCCGTTTACCTGTACGGCTATATTGCATTTTTTTTGTACATGGCCCGTGTCTAAAACCTTTGGCCACGACTCCTTTTCTATGCCGGAGCCATTTAAGATTTCGTAAGCTTCCGAGCAAATATGCGGAATAAATGGATATAATATTATAATAACGGAGTTTAAGAAATATTTAAGCAGGTATTTATCGGATTTGCTTAAAACTCCCTCTTTTTGAATATCATGCGTTGTTGCATAATTATTAAACCCGTTAAGTAATTCCATTGAGGAACTTATCACGGTATTGAAATGGTAACGTCCGTCCATCTCCACTTCCACTTTTTCTACTACCTGCCCGAGCTGGTAAATAATCTTTTTAACACCCTGGCTTATTTCATTTTTTTTAATTATATGAAGGTGTTTAATTTCTACGTTTTCCTTTTCTATTTGAAAATCGCCGCCAATATTTCTAAAAATGCCCTCATAAGTTAAAATAGTTTTATAAAATTTATGAATAAACCTGGACATCCCTTCAACCCCGGCATCGCTCCATTCCAGATCTTTTTCGGGCGGGGCGGCAAAAAGAACAAATAATCTTACCGTATCGGCTCCCAACTTTTTAATAAGCTCGTCCGGATCTACCACATTGCCTTTTGATTTGGACATTTTGGCGCCGTTTTTTACAACCATTCCCTGCGTTAAAAGATTTTTAAACGGCTCGCTTAACTTAAAGTAATTTAAATCCCTTAATGCCTTTACAAAAAACCTTGAATACAAAAGGTGCATAATGGCATGCTCAACCCCGCCTATATACCTATCGACGGGAAGCCAGTGCATTACATCCTCCCTTTTAAAGGGGGCCGGCTCATCCCTGTCTAAAAGGGTGTACCTTAAAAAATACCATGAAGATTCAACAAACGTATCCATCGTATCGGTCTCGCGCTTTGCGTAACCTCCGCACTTAGGGCATTTAGTGCCGATAAATGATTCCAACTTTTCTAAGGGCGAAGCTCCCTCGCCCGTAAAAGTAACATTGTCCGGTAAAACCAACGGCAAGTCGCTTTCGTTTAAAGGAACCGTCCCGCACTTCCTGCAGTAAACCACGGGAATAGGACAGCCCCAGTATCTTTGACGGGATATTCCCCAATCTTTAAGCCTGTAATTAATAACCCTTCTGCCTATTCCCATCTTTTCGGCATAACCGGAAATCTTTTCTCCTGCCTTTTCGGAAAAAAGCCCGTTAAACTCTCCCGAATTGACAAGTACTCCGCACAAGGCATATGGAAGGCCGTCTTCCGATGTTTTTTTCAGTCCTTTCCCGGGTTCTATCACCCTGATTATTTCAATGCCGTATTTTTTTGCAAATTCATAGTCGCGGGCATCATGGGCTGGAACAGACATTATCGCGCCGGTTCCGTAATCCATTAAAACAAAATTTGCCACATATATTGGAATTTTTTTACCCGTAAACGGATTAATGGCATAAGAACCCGTAAAAAATCCCTCTTTTTCCGTAATATCTTTTGAAATTAAAGAATTATGGATAATTCTTTCCAGCTCTATCTTTTTTTCGGGGTCTTTGGTTAATTTTCCGGCAAGGAGATGAAACGGCGAAATGGCAATAAAGGTCGCCCCGAAAATGGTATCGGCTCTTGTCGTGAATATCTCTATTGTACCGTTATTCCCGTTTTCTTTATGATTATTATTTGCAATGCCGACGCCTTCACCTTCCGCAGAACCGGCTATCTTAAAAAATACGCTTAGGCCGGAACTTTTTCCGATCCAATTCTTTTGCATCGTTTTGACCTTATCCGGCCAGCCTTTTAAATTATCCAGACCTTTAAGCAGCTCTTCCGCATAAGCCGTTATTTTAAAGAACCACTGCTCCATATTTTTTATAGTTGCATTATTTCCGCATCGCCAGCATCTGCCGTCTTCAACCTGTTCGTTTGCAAGCGTCGTATGACAGGATTCACACCAGTTGACATTGGAAATCTTCTTATAAGCCAATCCCCTTTTAAGCATTTGCAGGAAGAATAACTGCTCCCATTTATAATACGACGGCTCGGATGTTATTACAATTCTATCCCAGTCATAAGAAAAACCAAGCCTTTTAAACTGGCGGATCATCGAACCTATATTATTTTTCGTCCACAGGGAGGGGTTGGTTTTATTTTTTATTGCGGCGTTTTCTGCGGGAAGCCCAAAGCTGTCAAAACCTATAGGGTGAAGAACAACATACCCTTTTAATCTTTTAAAACGGGCGATGGCATCTCCAATTGCGTAGTTTCTGACATGCCCCATATGAATCTGGCCCGAAGGGTAGGGGAACATTTCCAAACAATAGAATTTTTTTTTGTTTTTAAAAAGATCGCCCTTTACGCTAAAGGTACTTTCCCTTTCCCAAATGGATTGCCACTTATTTTCGATTTTATCAAAATCGTAACTTTTATTATTCTCTATCTGTTTAGCCATATAAATAAATATGCTTACGCGAACTTAACTTGTTTAGCAAAAATAACCTTTTTAATTTTAATGTAATGTATAACAAGATTTTTATATATTGTTATATATATTTAATTATAGAAATAAAAAATAGTATCATTCCGATGACAACGGAACTATCTGCAATGTTAAAGCTCGGCCAGTGATAACCGTAAATATGAAAATCCAGGAAATCTACGACATAGCCTTGAAAAATCCTGTTCAGAAGATTTGAAAACGCGCCTGAAATTACCAAAGACGAAGAAATTATAAATAAACCCGAACTAATTTTTAATCTAAACAAAATATAGGCCATGAAGATAATAATTAAGGCCGTAAATATCACAATAAACAAGGATGAGTAATTATTCATAAGGCCAAAGGCAATGCCTGCGTTATTAACATGAACTATATTAAAATAATATTTGATTACGGTTATCTTTTGAAATAATGTTAGGCTGTTGTTAATTAAATATTTTAAATATTGATCAAAAATTAAAACGGGAAGGAAAACCGAAATTAATATGATTAGCTTTTTTTTCATTTATCATTTATTTTATATAGCGCATGAATTAAAAAATTAACAATCCAAGGATTTAAAATGATTTTTTTAAATTATTTTTTTTGGAACAATCTATCAACGCCTCTATTCCCGGAAGTTTCTTTCCTTCCAAAAGCTCCAAAAATGCCCCTCCGCCTGTCGAAACATAGGACATCTTGGCAAATTCTCCCGCCCTGTGCAAGGCAACATCCGTGTCGCCGCCACCCACAATCGTAAGGGCATAAGCATTTGCCACGCTTGAAACTAAAGCAAATGTTCCCCGGCTAAAGGCATCGAATTCAAATACCCCCATCGGGCCATTCCATACAATTGTTTTGGCATTCTGAATAGCCTCCGTAAAAAGTGTAACCGTGGCAGGACCTATATCCAACGCCATCCAGCCTTTAGGGATTTCCTGAACGGTGGTAACTTTGGTTTCAGCGTCAGGTGTGAACCGGTCTGCAACAACGACATCCACGGGGAGGTAGAGCTTTATATTTTTTTCCTTTACTTTTTCAAGAGTTTTTTTTGCATATTCAATCATGCCGTCTTCAACTAATGAACTGCCGATATCATATCCCATGGCTTTAAGAAAGGTATTGGACATGGCTCCGCCTATAATAAGCTTGTCAACCTTGTCGGCAAAATTTGACAATACCTCTATCTTTCCGGAAACCTTTGCCCCACCGACAATGGCAACAAAGGGCTTCATAGGGCTTTCCACAGCCCTTGTAAAATAATTCAGCTCTTTCCTTATAAGAAAACCTGCGGCGCAAGTTTTGGCAAATTTTGTAACGGAGACATTCGAGGCATGGGATCTGTGGGCTGTGGCAAATGCGTCGTTAACGTAAATATCGCATAGCGAAGCTAATTTTTTTCCAAACTCCTCATCATTATCTGTTTCTTCCGCATGGAATCTTAAATTTTCAAGAAGTATAATATCGCCGTAAGATGCGGATTTAACGGTATTTTCGGCCAACTCTCCGACGCAATCGTTCACAAATTTAACATCTTTATCTAAAAGCCTGCTTAATCGTTTCGCAACCACTATAAGCGAAAGTTCTGGAACCTTGCTTCCTTTGGGCCTTCCCATATGGGACATCAACACTACCTTTGCATTCTCGTCCAAACAGTAATTTATTGTGGGGAGCACCGCCCTAATTCGGGTATCGTCGGCAATATTCCCGTTCTGGTCAAGGGGAACGTTAAAATCTGCCCTTATAAGAAGGGCCTTATTCTTTATGTCTATTTCGTCGATATAAACTATATTTTCCATTATTGCATCATCATAACCGCCATTTCGGCAAGCCTTGTGGAATACCCCCATTCATTGTCATACCACGCCAGAATCTTGACAAGGTCGTCTCCTATAACCTTTGTACTTAAAGAATCAATAATGGAAGAGTGCGGATTTCCAAGATAATCTATCGAAACTAAAGGCTCCCTGCTAAAGGCAAGAATTCCTTTTAAATACGTTTCGGAAGCCTCTTCCAACTTTGAATTTACTTCCAAAACGGAGGTTTTCTTGGAAACCTTGCATACCAAATCATTAATAGAGACATCCGGCGTAGGTACCCTTAAGGACATTCCGTCAAGTTTATCTTTGAGTGCCGGCAATACTTCGCAGAGCGCCTTTGCCGCACCGGTCGTGGTTGGAATAATAGATACCGAAGCCGCCCTTGCCCTTCTTAAGTCTTTATGCGGCAAATCCAATATTCTCTGGTCATTAGTATAAGAATGGGCTGTAGTCATATTCCCTTTTTCTATTGTAAAATTTTCATGGATTACCTTGGCAACGGGGGCAAGGCAATTTGTGGTACATGATGCCATAGAAACGATAAAATGCTTGCTTTTATCATAAATATTATCATTAACACCAAGAACTATCGTAGCATCCGGGTCATGCGCGGGAGCCGAAATTAAAACCCTTTTTGCTCCGGCATTAAGATGCTTTGCGGCATCGTCTCTTTTTGTAAAAAGACCGGTAGATTCGATAACAAGATCGACGTTTAAATGCTTCCATGGAAGTCCGGAGGGGTCTTTTATCGCCGTAATCAAAGTTTCCCTGTTACCTGCAATAATATGGTCAACATCGTATCCGACATAAAAATCGGCTTTGCCGTGAACGGAGTCGTATTTAAGAAGATGGGCAAGGACTTGCGGATTGGCAATATCGTTAATCGCGACTACTTCAATCTCTTTTTCCTTTTTTATCATATCCTGAAATACTCTAAAAACATTCCTTCCGATTCTTCCAAATCCGTTTATTGCAATTCTTAAATTTGCCATAAACCCCTCCCTTACCGCTCACCGTAACGGTAAGAATCATTCATTTAATCATATTTATTATGTCTTTTAATTATTTATCTTTTACGTCTGAATTGCCGCTCTTTTTCCCTGAAATGCCTTTGTCTTTCTTCATGTTTAAAATGAAATATGTGCCTCATTCTCCATGCCCTATACGGATGACTTACGTAAAAACGATTTATATGTTCATGCCATATATAATAATGCCTTAAAAATACCCCATGCCTTGCCCACCAGCCCGGGTGATAAGCCCTATACCATGGCGCTACATGCATCCTCCACCACACAAAATACGGCCTATAAGCAATCACCGGAGGAGGCGGGCCAAAAGCCAGAATGCCTGGAAGAACAATCGTGGGCGGCAAAGAATACCATGGACCGGCATATACGCTTGCGTACACCCATCCGCCGTTAAGCCATCTGTAATAATAACCGTTATATCCGTATATATAGGCATTATACGCAGGAGCATAATATGCGTTCACACCCTCGCCGAACGAAAAGGCAAAATTGGGCGCGGCAACGCTGACATAACCCTGCGAATATGCCGACGGGCCATAATATGCCGCACAGCCGCTTAAAATTAAAACAAACATGCCTAAAAAGACCGCAAAAACTGATAATCTTTTATCCATTTTTTTAGTATCCATGGTTTTAACCCCTAAATAACTTCAAAGCATTAGTAAATTTTCAAGATATCCCGGCCACCGCAAAACATGCCCTCACCGCAGTATCTCCGGGCTGGGAATTTGATATTATTATATATTACAACTATATATAATTACAATATATATTTATATGCCTAATTCTTAGCAGTTTTACAATAATTATGATAAAATATAATAAATTCTTTTAGCATCTTTTATGTTAATAGCTTAAGATAACAAATTGAACGAGTAAATTTATAGGAGGTTTTTATGTTTAACTATAAAGGGCTTGATATAAAAAGGTTTAGCCATGACTGTTTTTTGGTAACGGACGGTAAGGTAAATATTTACTTCGACCCGTTTAGACTTCGCGGCGATGAACCTAAGGCCGATTATATCTTCGTATCCCACGAACACTACGACCACTTTTCGGTAGATGATATCCGCAAAATAATAAAAAATACTACTGTTTTATTCATGAATAAAATGACGCATAAAGAGATAGATTCTTTGCTTAACAATAAAGTCGTGATAATTGAACCGGGCAGCAATGTCGATTTTAACGGTATGCGTATTGAAGGGGTCCCGGCCTACAACATAAACAAATTCAGGGAACCAGGGAAGGTTTATCATGCAAAAGAGGATAAAAAGCTTGGATTTATCGTTACCGTTAACGGGGTTAAAATTTATCATACGGGCGATACGGACGATATTCCTGAAATGGATAATTTGGCCTCAAAAAATATCGATATATTATTTATCCCCGTTAGCGGCACTTACGTTATGACGGCAGCCGAAGCAATAGAGGCAGCCGATAAAATTAAGGCCGGCATATCCATACCTATGCATTACGGAGCAATATGCGGGGATAAGAAACAGGCGGACGATTTTAAAGAAGGGTGTAAAAAGAGGGGGTTAAACGCCGTTATTATAGAGTTTTAAACTAAATAAAAATCTTTATATAATAACAAATATAATAACAATAATGCATTCTTAAGGGAATTGATTTTCTTATTTAAAAGAACATCGGCCAGCGGATAATCCTTTGCAGGGGGTAATAATGGTGCCGAAGGCCGGAATCGAACCGGCACGGATATTATCCACCACCCCCTCAAGATGGCGTGTCTACCAATTCCACCACTTCGGCATTTTTATCAAAATTTTAATCGCTTAAAACAAATGAATTACTTATTATTAACCGGCTTTGATTGCTTAGCTAATGCTTTTGGGGCAGGCTTGGCAACCTTTTTAACCAAAGACGGCTTTTCCGTCTTTTTAATATAACTTTTAATTGCGATAGGGCTGACCTGTTTTGCGGAAATATAAGATATGAAAAATGCCGATGCCATAAAAATGAAAGCTAAAATAGCGGTAGCTTTGGTTAAAACATTGCCGGCACCCGAGGCCCCAAATATGGTTTGAGAGCTTCCCCCGAATACAGCGCCCATTTCTTGACCCTTGCCCTGCTGCATAAGGATAACGATAACTAAAAAAACGGCGGAAACTATTAATATAATCGTCAAAAATTCTATCATGATAGGGCTATACTACTAAACATTGCGATAAAAGTCAATAACTAACTTTATTGCTTTATTAATTTTCCGCAACTTGAGCATCGGTAAAAAAATAAATGCCGTTATTGTTTTTATGCTATAATGTGGCAATGTAAATATATTATTAAGTATGTTAGTAATATATCATAAGTATGGATAAAAATTAAATCAATTAATTTTGGCGCTTATAATTATAATTTTGGATGATTATCTAAAATGCCTGAAGCAATAAATATAATATCTGTCAATTGCGGCAGTTCTTCAATTAAATTCTCAATTTTTAAAATACTTGAGAAATCCGTCAAAAATAATCCGCTATTAAATATCGAAAGAACCGGCTTCGGGAAAATAGAAGAAATAGGAACGCCTTTCGGCGAGTATCATTTTGAGACAAAAAACAAAAACTACGCCGCTAAATTAAATTTTAAGAACCATATCGAAGCAATAAATTTTATGCTCCGCAAATTAGGATTGCATCATAATTCAAGCAATAGCAGCAATATTAAAATTAAAGAATTTAGAAAAAACGGGCTTAATGCAAGCGCGCTAAAAATAGATATAGTCGCTCACAGATTTGTTAACGGAGGCAAATACTTCAATGAACCGATAATAGCTTCCAAAAAAAATATCGTTAAATTAAGCAAGCTTGACGAATTGGCTCCGCTTCATAATCCTTCCAGCCTAAAGGGGTTGGAGATTATGGCCGAATATATGCCTAACGCAAAGCAGGTCTGTATTTTTGATACCGCTTTTCATAAAAATATCCCTTTATGCGCAAAATTATATCCAATTCCTATCGATTATTACATTAAATATAATATAAAAAAATTTGGATTTCATGGGATTTCTTACTCGTATATCAACGAAATATTAAATTTAAATAGGGGAGCTATAAAAAAAATAGCGGTTTGCCACCTTGGCAACGGCGCCAGTATTTGCGCAATAAAAAACGGGGCGTCAATCGATACATCCATGGGGTACACCCCTTTAGAGGGACTTATGATGGGAACAAGATCCGGCAATCTAGACCCTTCCATTCCATTTATACTTCAGGAAAAACTTAATATTTCCGGCAGCGAAATGTATAATATCCTGAACAAAAAAAGCGGGGTTCTGGGCATATCCGGCAAAACCTACGATTTTAAAGAACTGTTAAATTATAAAGATAAATATTCTAAACTTGCTTTTAAAATGTATGCTTACAGGGTCATCAAATTCATAGGTCAATATGCGGCTTCCATGAACGGTCTTGACGCCCTTGTTTTTACCGGAGGTATAGGCGAAAACTCAAGCCTTTTAAGAAAGGAAGTCGGGGGCAACCTATCTTATCTCGGGATAAAAATAGACAATAAAAAGAATAAGGAGGCATCTCAATATTTTCAAACATTTAACGCCCATGGAAAAATTAAAGTGAATAAGTCTATAAAATCAATCGGCACCGGCAAAACGCCGGTTTTTGTAATACATACCGATGAAGAGCGGCAAATGGCATCGGAGGCTTTAAATCTTGTCTTTTAACTTTAAAAAATCTCCTATTTGTTATAAAGTAATGCAGATATGGAAAAAGATATTCTCATCTATTTTTTTTACGGGGAAGATAACTTTAGAATTACTAAAGAAATAGAAAAAATAAAATCCAGAGTATTAAAAAAAGAACAGATGGATTTTAATTTTGACAAGCTTATATCCCCGTCACCCATCGACTT
>JAMCUF010000012.1 GCA_023381755.1 Deltaproteobacteria bacterium | reverse complement strand
AAATGAGTTTATGGAATCCTCAAAGCTATTAACTTTCCCCGAAACTAAAATTGCAAATCCGGCGTTTAAAAGCGCTATATCGGTTCTGGGACCAAGTTTGCCGCTAATAATATCATATATGATTTTTGCACTTTCGGCAACCGAAAATGATTGAAACATGGCCTCTCCGGAGAGATCAAACCCATATTCTTTGGGATTGAACTCAAAATGCCTCACATTGCCTGAATCTAATTCATAAATATCGGTAACGGACGAAAGGCTAACCTCATCTATTCCGTCCCTGCCATGAACAACAAAAGCCCTTTCGGTATTCAACGATTTCAAAACTTCAGCAATTTTTGCCGCTAAGTCTTTAGAGTAAGCCCCGATAATCTGTTTTTTAGCCCCAAATGGATTGGTAAGAGGTCCCAGTATATTAAATATGGTCTTAAATCCTAATTCTTTCCTTACGGGGGCTGCAAATTTCATTGCCATATGGAAACTTGGCGCAAATAAAAAACCGATATTTGCGTATTCTATCGATTTCAAAACCCTTTGCGGCTCCATAAATATGTTTACGCCCAGCTCTTTCAAAACATCGGCGCTGCCCGACTTCGAGGAAACCCCATAGTTTCCATGTTTTGCTATCTTAACCCCGGCTCCTGCGGCAATCAAGGCAGCGCAGGTCGAAATATTAAAGGTATTTTTACGGTCTCCTCCCGTCCCGCATGTATCTATCAATTCCAGCTGAATAGAGTTTTCCAATGGCATTGAAAGGGCATTTTCTCTCATAGCCAATGCAGCTCCGGCTATTTCCTCAATATTTTCTCCTTTTATTTTAAGAGATGTTAAAAAAGATGCCATTTGCGCATTTGTGAACTCACCGTTTAAAATCATATTAAAGGCCTTATACGATTCATCTTTACTTAAAGCGGCGTTATTCGCAACCTGTTCTATTATAGTTTTTATAAAATCTTCTTTCATTATTGTATTCTGGCTTGCGCAAGCGCAAATTAATTAAATGGATAAAAAATTGCTTATTATTTGCTTGCCATAGGATGTAAGCACAGATTCGGGGTGGAACTGAACTCCGTAAACATTGTAGCCTTTAAGCTCGATACCCATAATCTCATTGTCGCCCATGCTTGTTGCGGTAATATTTATAATATCCGGCAGTGTTTCTTTCCTCACAATAAGTGAGTGGTATCTTGTAGCCTCAAATGGATTCGGTATATCTCTATAAATAACCGACGAATCGTGTTTGATAGATGAAACCTTTCCGTGCATTATATTTTTGGCGCGGACTATTTCTGCGCCAAAAGCATAACCTATAGCCTGATGACCAAGGCAAACGCCGAATATTGGGATTTTATCATAAAAATTTTTAATAATATTAACCGTAATTCCTGCTTCAAGCGGGGATTTTGGGCCGGGAGATACAATTATTTTTTCAGGATTTACTTTTTTAATTGACTTAATATCTATGGCGTCGTTTCTGAAAACAACCGCCTCGTATCCCAATTCGCCCACATATTGCACTATATTATAGGTAAACGAATCATAATTATCTATAACCAATATCATAAGTTTTAATTAAAGCCATTTGCAATATCAAATGCCGCCATTAAGTGTTTTAATTTATTTTCGGTTTCCATAAACTCATTTTCCGGCGTGGAATCATATACTATTCCTCCTGCTGCCTGAATGTAGGCGGCATCTTCCTTAAATAACGCCGTTCTGATTGTTATACAAAATTCCATTTTTTTACATCTATCGCCTTCCAAAAATCCAAAATACCCAACTCCTCCCGCATAAACACCTCTTTTTGAGTCCTCAAGCTCATTAATTATCTCCATTGCCCTTACTTTAGGGGCACCGGTCACAGTACCAGCAGGGTACGTCGCCCTGATTAAATCGAATCCGTCTTTATCATTTTCTATTTCCGAAACTACACTTGTAACTATATGCTGAACATGTGAGTATTTTTCAATATACATAAGCTTTTCAACCTTAACAGTCCCTTTTTTAGAAACCCTTCCAATATCGTTTCTCCCTAAGTCCACAAGCATTATATGTTCTGCCCGCTCCTTCGGATCGTTTAACAGTTTGACCGCAAGGTGTTCATCTTCGATAGGGTTTTCTCCCCGCTTAATCGTTCCGGCTATAGGTCTTGTTTCAATAAAATCTCCCGCAAGTTTTACTAAGTTTTCCGGTGAAGAACCTATAATGGAAAAATCTTTAATCTTAAGGTAAAACATATATGGGGAAGGATTTACAAGGCGCAGTGCCCGATAAAAAAGAAATGGCCGGGGGGGATTTAAAATTTTTTTCCTTCTGGAAACCTGAACCTGGAATATATCGCCGCGAAGGATATACTCTTTAGCCCTTAAAACCTTTTGTTTATATTCGTCAAAACCCACCTCGTCCATAACTTTAATATTTGATATACCTCTATTGGCATAGGTATCCACGCCGGCATAGGATGCCCTTTTTTTAATCAAAGAGGTTATTTTATTTATTCTATCTAATGAGGATTCGTATTCTTTTTTAAGATTCCGTTGTTCTAAGTTATCTTTAAATAAAAATGCCACTACCATAATAACTTGGGTTAAGGAATCATAAATTATAATATCCCGGGGAAACATAAAAAATAGGTCGTAAACATCCGTAATATCGGTTTTTATAGGCGGAAGTTTTTCGATAAGACCGTTTATCTCGTAACTTAAATAACCGAATAAGCCTCCCGTAAAAATTATAATATCCCCGGGATAATATAATTTAAATTTGGATAAGATTTTCTTTAAATATGAAAATATATCCTCGTTTAAATCTTTAAGATGAATATTTTTAGAAAATTTAAACCTTAAGGAGTTAAAATTGTTAACGCTAAGTATATCTTTGTAGAGGCTAACGGTTAGAAAAGGGTTTAAACATATGAAGGAATATCGTCCCCATTTACCAACACCCTCCGCGCTTTCAAAAAAAAATGCGTACGGTTCCTTATAAAAAGAAGAAAATACGGATATGGGGGTATCCATATCTCCGCTTATTTCCTCTATGATAGGGACTACATTAAACGCATCGGGAATATTTAAAACACCCTCAAAACTTGTCATAGGCATAACACAGAGGATTATATCATACTTTTAATCTTTTATCATAGTTTTATCGCCTATGGAACAAGTTTTAAGGATTATTTATCTTCTTTTTCTTTAGCAACAAATTCTATAAAACCCATGGGACTTAAATCGCCGGCCCTAAAACCGGTTTTTATAATCCTGACATATCCTCCCGGTCTATCTTTATACCTTGGACCCAATTCTTTAAAAAGCTTAGCCGTAGCATTTTTACTTCTAAGTCTGGCAAACGCAAGTCTTCTTTTGGCGACGGAATCCACTTTACCAAGTGTAATAAGCTTCTCTATATAACTTCTTAAAACCTTTGCTTTCGGCAAAGTGGTCTCAATTCTTTCATGTTCCACAAGCGAAGATGCCATATTTCTTAAAAGAGCAACCCTATGGGAAGACGTTCTATTTAATCTTGTTTTAATTTTCCTATGCCGCATATTTCTTATACCTCTATTATTTATCTTGTTTTATGATGTTTGCATTATTAATTTTCGTCCCAAAACTTAAGCCCATCGTAGATAAAACCTCTTTTATTTCATTAAGGGATTTTCTTCCAAAATTTTTTGTTCTAAGCATTTCCCCCTCAGTTTTCTGGACCAGCTCATAAAGTGTTTTTATATTAGCATTCTTAAGACAATTTGCAGACCTAACTGAAAGTTCAAGCTCATCGACATTTTTAAAAAGATTTTCGTTTAGCTGACTTTCTTTCGGTTTTTCGTTTTCTGACTGCGGCTTTTTTTCAATTAGCTGCTCCATTTCCTCAAAAGCAACAAAAACCGATATCTGCTCCTGTAAAATCAGCGCCGATTCATTAAGCGCATCTTCGGGGGTAATAAATCCGTTAGTGTATATCTCCATTATAAGTTTATCATAGTCCGTTATCCCGCCAACTCTTGAATAAGATACATCCATTGTAACCCTTTTAATTGGGGAATAGGCTACATCTAAGGTTATCGTTCCGATTGGCGCATCATCCCGCTCATTGAGTTCGCTGGGCACATAACCCTTCCCGCCTTTAACAAGCATCTCGGCTTTGAAACGACCGCCCTTGGCTATCCTTAATATCTTTTTCTCCTTATTCACAACTTCAATATTCTGGGATGTTTTTATATCAGAGGCATGGACATCCCCTTCCCTGTCTAAGTCAAGATATACCAATTCAGGCTGGTTAGACGCCATATTAAAATCAATATCCTTTAAATTCAAAATAATTTCCGATACATCCTCCACGACACCCGGAATAGATGAAAATTCATGGGATATGCCGTCTATTTTAACCTCCGATATCTTATAACCGACTATCGAAGATAAAAGAACTCTCCTGATCGCATTACCGATAGTTACGCCAAATCCTCTTTCTAATGGTTCGACTATTAATTTTCCATAATAATCCGTGTATGTTTCTTTTTCAAATTCAATTTTTTTTGGCTTAATAAGTGAAAGCCAATTTTTTTTCATATTGCCTCCAAAATTTTTTATTGGGCGTCTATTCCTACTTAGAGTAAAGCTCTACTATAAGCTTTTCGTTTGCCGTCGAGATAATTTCGTCTCTTTCCGGAATATTCTTTATCACGCCTTTATATGCATCTTTATCCAATTCTAAATATCCTGGGCGCGTTTTCCTTAAAGAGGACTCCAATGAAATATTAATAATATCGCATTTTCTGCTTTTATCGCGTACTATAACTTCATCGCCCGGTTTTAAGACATACGAAGGAATATTCACCTTTTTTCCGTTAATCATAAAATGCCCATGGGCAACTAAAAGTCTGGCTAATTTCCGGGAATTTGCAAATCCAAAGGCATAAACTGCGTTATCAAGCCTTCTTTCCAGCAGGGATAGCAAATTTTCCCCAGTTATTCCTTTCATTTTTTCGCTGTTTCTATATGTTTTTTTAAATTGTCTTTCCATAAGGCCGTATGTTCTTTTTAGCTTTTGCTTTTCCCTTAATTGCTCTCCATATTCCGATAATTTTCTTCTGGCACCTTTATGCTCACCCGGGGCATATTCCCTTTTATCGTACGAACATTTATCAGAATAGCACCTATCGCCTTTTAAAAAGAGCTTCCCCTCTTCTCTTCTGCATATTTTGCAAACAGCACCATTGTATTTAGCCACCTTTCACCTCGTAAATTTTTTAATATTACCGAACTAAAAATATAATTAAAAAATGGATTGCTATACCCTTCTCCTCTTTGGAGGCCTGCATCCGTTATGCGGTATAGGCGTAACATCTTTAATAGTCGTAATGTTAAAGCCTGAACTTTGAAGCGCCCTGAGAGCCGATTCCCTTCCACCACCGGGCCCTTTAATAAATACCTCTATATTAGACACCCCGTAATCTGAAACCTTTTTTGCAACCTGTTCGGCTGCAACCTGGCCGGCGTAAGGGGTGCTTTTCCTTGAACCTTTAAATCCGCTTGTCCCCGCGCTAGACCATGCAAGAACATTGCCGCTCAAATCGGTTATACAAATAATCGTGTTATTAAATGTCGATTTTATGTGAGCAATTGCATTTTGAATATTTTTCTTTTCTTTTTTCTTTTTTACCACATTTTTTTTTGTATCTGCCATTTATACCCCTTAAAAATAAAATTGTTATTAAAAATGAACAATGGTTACTTTCCGCCTACGGTAGATTTCCTCGGTCCTTTTCTTGTTCTGGCATTAGTTTTCGTCCTCTGCCCCCTCACGGGCAATCCCCTTTTATGCCTGATACCCCTGTAACTTCCAATGTCGATTAACCTTTTTATGTTCATCTGGACTTCCCTTTTGAGATCGCCCTCCACCTTATATTCTCCGTCTATTAATTGCCTTATAAGGTTAATTTGGGTATCGGTTAAATCTTTTACTTTTGTGTCTAACCCGACATTTGCTTTTTCTAATATTCTTTTTGATAATGACCTTCCTAACCCAAAAATATAGGTTAAAGCAATTTCGATTCTTTTATTCTTCGGCAGGTCAACCCCTGAAATTCTGGCCATGTTTTCTCCTTATTAACCTTGGCGTTGTTTATGTTTAGGATTTTCACAAATTATTCTTACGACACCCTTTCTCTTGATAACCTTACACTTATCACATATTTTTTTAACTGATGATCTCACTTTCAATTTTAAACTCCTTCCTTTATTGTTTCTTTTTACTTTTCTTTTTATTTTATTTACTTACTCCTAAACGTAATTCGTCCTCTGCTTAAATCATAAGGCGAAAGCTGGACGGTCACTTTGTCGCCCGGAAGAATCTTAATGTAATGCATACGCATTTTTCCTGATATGTGAGCCAGTACCTTATGCCCATTTTCAAGTTTAACTCTAAACATCGCATTGGGTAATGGTTCTACAACCGTTCCTTCAACTTCTATTAAATCTTCCTTGCTTGCCATTAAATTTTCCCTTATGTCAAAATTTGCGGACCCTCTTTAGTTATTGCGACGGTGTGCTCAAAGTGCGCCGACAGGCCCTTATCCCGCGTAACAACAGTCCAGCCGTTTTTCCTGACTTTAACTTTATAACCAAACTCGTTCACCATTGGCTCAATAGCTATAACCAATCCTTCATCCAGCAATATATCGTTATCTTTAATGTAATAATTGGGAACCTGGGGATCTTCATGCAACTTGAACCCAACCCCATGTCCTACAAAGTCCTTCACGACAGAAAAATTATTCTTCACAACGTATTCTTCGATTGCTCTGGAAATATTACTAAGTTTGTTTCCAATTACAGCCTCGGATATTCCAAGACTTAACGCCTCTTTGGCAGTTTCCATCAGTTTTAAGGCTTTACTTGAAACATTCCCGACCGCGACAGTAACGGCGGCATCGGCATAATAATCTTTGTAGTAAGAACCAAAATCGATACTTACAATATCCCCCTCTCTAAGCCTCCTTTTTGAAGGAAAACCGTGAACAACTTCTTCATTAACCGAAATACATACCGAATAAGGAAACCCGTTATATCCTTTAAATGCCGGGGTGGCATGCATTAAAAATGTAATCTCTTCGCAAATATTATTGTATTCCAACGTTGCAATTCCGGGTTTAGTAATACTTGAAAGCTCGTTTAATACTTTTCTGACAATTGCCCCTGCATTCCTTATTCCTTCAATATCAACTTCGTTTTTGAGATTTATCATTTATTACTTACATATTAGCAATAATCTCTGCTTCAACCTCTTTAGGCGCCCTTTCTCCGTTTATCTTAGTAATTTTGCCGCTTTCTTCGTAGTAGTCAACTAACGGCTGCGTCAACTTATGATACACCTCCAATCTTTTTTTAATTACGTCAATTTTATCATCATCTCTGACAATAAGGGATACTTTGCAATCATCGCATAACTCGTCGTTTTTTGGAGGATTATATCTCATATGATAAACCCTTTTACACTTAGGGCATATTCTTCTGTTGGTGAGCCTTTCAAAAATTACTTCGTCTTTAACGTCTATGTAAATTACCTTGTCAATATCCAGATTGAATTCTTCCAGCATATCGCTTAGAAGGGTATTTTGTGCTAAGTCTCTTGGAAACCCGTCAAATAAAAATCCGTTCTTGCCGATATTCTGTTCGATATTTGCTTTTATCATGCGGGCAACCAAGTCGGTGGGAACAAGCTCCCCTTTATCCATATAAGACTTTGCGGTATTTCCAAGCTCGGTCTTTTTCCCGACATTTTCTCTTAAAAGGTCTCCTGTCGAAATAAGAACAAAATCCTTTAAACTTGCCATATTTTTAGCCTGGGTTCCCTTGCCTGCGCCGGGCGGACCAATCAAAATAAAAATCCTGTTCTTCATTTTTCACCCCAAATTGTAATTATTAATTTTATTATCCCTTATGAATTAAAAAAATAGCATTATTATTTATTTTTAGAGACTTTTTTAAGCAAACCGTCATAATTACGGTACAATAAATGCGATTGAATTTGAACTATGGTATCCATTGCCACAACCACCACTATTAAAAGCCCTGTGCCGCCAAAATAAAATGGAACATGAAATTTATTAATTAAAATGGTGGGCAATAAGCAAACTGCGGAAAGATAAGTAGCTCCAATAAATGTAACCCTATTTAAAATTTTATCAATATAATTGGCAGTGGATTTACCGGGTTTGATTCCCGGAATATTTCCGCCATATTTACGCAGGTCGTCTGCAACATCGTCAACTTTAAATGTGATTGCGGTATAAAAATAGCAAAAGAAAAAAATTAATACAACGTATAATATGTTATATACTAAACCGGTAGGATTTAAATAAGCAGACACCCCCTCAAAAAATGGAAGCTTGATAAAATTTGCAATAGTGGCCGGAAAAAGAAGTATCGACATGGCAAAAATGGGAGGGATGACCCCCGGGGTGTTAATCTTAATCGGGAGATAACTGCTTTGGCCGGAATATAATTTTCTCCCAACCATCTTTTTAGCATACTGAATGGTTATTCTCCTCTGGGCGGATTCCACAAATACAATAAATCCGATTACAAAAATCATCATTGCGGCGATTAAGGCTAGCAGCATTATATTAAGTTCACCCGTTTGAACGATCTTTACGGTGTTTATAAAAGCGGCGGGTATGGCGGAAACAATCCCCGCAAATATTATCAGGGATATGCCGTTCCCTATCCCATGCTCTGAAATCTCTTCCCCTATCCACATTACAAAAATGGTTCCTGCAGTGAGGGCTATTACTGCTATAATCATAAAATTTAACCCGGGGTGGCTGACAACCGGCAACCCGCTTGGACTTCGCATTACTTCTATGCCATAGCTAATCCCTATGGATTGAAATAAAGAAAGAATAACGGTTCCGTATCTTACATACTGCATAAATTTCTTCCTTCCCGCATCTCCGCCTTCTTTTTGCAATCTGTTCAAGGAAGGGGCTACCATAGGCAGCATCTGAAATATAATGGAAGAACTTATATATGGCATAATTCCTAAAGAAAAAATAGAAAACCTGGATAATGCCCCCCCTGTGAACATATTAAAAAGCCCAAACAGGTTATTGTTTGAGGCATTAAAAAATTGCGTCAGGGCAACAGGATTAACACCGGGAGTGGTTATGTAAACCCCAACCCTAAATATTGCGAACATTAAAAGCGTATAAAGAATGCGGTTTCTTAATTCAGGAATTTTCCCTAAATTTTCAAAGCTTTGCGCCATTATATTACCTTTACGGCTCCTCCGTTACTTTCTATCTTTTCCTTTGCACTTTTTGATATTTTATTGCAAATTATATTTAATTTTCGGTTAAGTTCGCCGCCTCCCAAAAGTTTAAACCCCTCTTCGCTGTTCTTCAAAATGCCATTTTGTTTTAAAATATCTATATCGATATTTTCGTCTTTTAAATTTGCCAAAACACCAAGATTAATTATGGCATACCGTTCCTTTAACGGATTGTTAAATCCCCTTTTGGGTACTCTTCTGATATAAGGCATCTGTCCGCCTTCAAAACCCGGCCTGACACCGCCGCCGGCTCTTGCATTCTGACCTTTATTGCCTTTTCCGGATGTCTGACCATGCCCCGATCCAGAACCTCTTCCCAATCGTTTCTTTTTTTTATTATTATGCTTGCCAAACCCGCCTAAATTTATCATTTATTTACAATCCTTTTTTTATTGTTTATTGCGATAATGGTTTGTTTTTTCTTCTTTTCAGCAGCTCGCCTTTAAAATAAAACGATGATATGCATTTTAACGTGGCATTGGCAACATTATGAGGATTTGATGAACCGATAGATTTTGCATAAACATTTTTAATCCCTGAAAGCTCAAATATTGCTCTCATCGCTCCGCCTGCAATAATACCCGTCCCTTCGGGGGCCGGCTTCATAAAGACATAACCGGCTCCATCCTTACCGTACTGTTCATGAGGAATGGTATTTTTATGGACTTTAACCCTTATCATATTTTTTTTAGCCTGTTCGGAACCCTTGCGAATCGCTTCGGGCACTTCTTTTGCTTTACCAAGCCCAACCCCGACAAAATTAGCATCGGGGTCACCCACGACAACCAGCGCGGAAAACCCAAACCTTCTTCCTCCCTTTACAACCTTAGCCACCCTGGAAACGTGGATTACTTTATCCCGTATACTTAAATCTTTGACATCCACTTTTTGCAAATTACTCCCCCCTTAAAAATTTAAACCGTTTTCTCTCGCGGCATCGGCAAGTGCCTTGACTCTCCCATGATAAATATAACCGTTCCGGTCGAATGCAACCTCTGTTATTGACTTTTGCATACATAAATCAGCTACTGCGCTTCCTATAATTCTTGCGGCCTCTATATTTCCAGCATGACCTTCAATCTTATCTTTCAATTCTTTTGAAAGCGACGAAACTTGCACGAGAACTTTATTGTCCGGTGAAAACACTTGCGCATATATATTGTTCAAGCTTTTAAAAACACATAGCCTCGGTTTCGTATTATTTTTTAGAACCTTTTTTATATGCGCCTTTCTACGGATTCTTTGTTTAATTTTATCTTTCATAGAATATTCCTTTTGTTTTTCTATTTTATTTATTTTCCGGAAGCCTTGCCAATCTTTCTTTTAATAACTTCGTTTAAATACTTAATGCCCTTTCCTTTGTAAGGCTCAGGTTTCCTTAAACTCCTTATTCTCGAAGCAACAAGTCCCACAAGCTCTTTATCATAACCTGAAATCTTCAATAATGTATTTTTCTCGACGCTAATACCGATTCCTTCCGGAATTACAAAATTGACCGGATGTGAATAGCCTAAATTTAAGGATAGATTTTTGCTCTTAACTTCTGCCTTATACCCAATACCTATTATTTCTAAATCCTTTGAGAATCCCTTAACCACGCCGTTAACGGAATTTGCAATGATTGTCCTTGCGAGGCCCATATATTTTTTAAAATCGGGGCCATTATCCTTCAATTCCACGGATAGAGCGGAGCCCTCTATATTCACAGCTATTCCCTCCGGAAGCATTTTTGTCAATTTCCCCAAAGGACCTGCGCACGTAAATAAGTTATCTTTTATACTGACGGAGACGCCTTTGGGAATCTCGACAGCTTTTTTACCTATTCTAGACATTCGACTCTCACCCTATCACCTAATTTAATTTTTTTTATCTTGCTCAGAAAACTATAAAACTTTCAGGAGCGATAGACCGCCGATATTTTTGACCCTGCATTCAACGTCTGATAGAATTCCCGCGGAGGTTGAAAATAATTCCATGCCCAACCCATTTTTATATGTTTTAATATCCTTGACATTTTTATAAAATCTCAATCCCGGAGTACTTGTAACCTTAATATCGATGATGGTCGGTTTTTTATTTTCGAAATAACTCAATTTTATTTCTATGTTTTTAGAAACGGCATTTAAGCTGCCGTTTATTTCATAATCGTCGATAAATCCCTCTCTTTTAAGGATTATACATATATTTTCTTTTATTCTGGAATATGGTAAACTTACGGTCTTTTTACCGGCTTTGTATGCATTTTTTATTCTTATAACCATATCGGATATTGGATATGTCATATTTTATTCGTCCTCGTTAAATATAATTTAAATAAAAAACAAACCTATACTGTTACTACCAACTAGATTTTATGACCCCGGGGATAAGCCCCTTGCTTGAGAAAGTTCTAAAACAAATTCTGCACATATCAAACTTCCGGTAATATCCTCTTGGCCTTCCGCATATAGGACACCTGTTATGCGCGCGAACTTTAAACTTCGGCTTCCTAAGCGCTTTGATAATCATAGACTTTTTTGCCATATATTTTATCTCCTAATTCCTAAAAGGAAAATTAAATCCCTTTAAAAGTTTATATCCATCATCATTATTCTTTGCGGTTGTTACAATGGTTATATTCATGCCTTTAATTTTTTCTATAAGTTCATAGCTTATATCAGGAAATATTACCTGCTCTCTAACTCCAAGTGTATAGTTTCCATAGCCGTCAAAAGACTTTTTTGACAAACCCTTAAAATCTCTGACCCTCGGAAGGGCTATATTAATAAGTTTATCAAAGAAGTCATACATCCTTTCATTCCTCAATGTAACAAAGCATCCAATCTCTTGGTTTTCCTTTAATTTAAATGCTGCAATAGATTTTTTCGCCTTTGCAACCACCGGTTTCTGGCCGGATATTTTGGTAAGTTCCAAGATGGATTGTTCAATGATTTTAGAATTAGATGTCGCTTCCCCCAATCCCATGTTGATAATAATTTTTGACAGTTTAGGTATTTGATGTATATTCTTATACCCCGTGTCTTTTATTAACTTAGGAATAACTTCATTTTTAAAATATTCCTTATACCTTGATGTCAATTTTAAGTCCCCCAAAATTAAACTTCAGATCCGCACTTTTTGCAAATTCTAATCTTCTTATTCTTTTCATTAGCTTTTACAGAAAACCTAACAGGTTTTTTACATTTCGAACAATAAAGCCCGACATTCGAAATATTAATCCCGGCTTCCTTGTCGATAATACCGCCCGGTTCCTGAGGGCTTCTGGGCTTTATATGCCTTTTGATCATATTAACTTTTTTAATATAAACCCTGATGCCATTTTTATCTATACGTATAATTTTACCCGTCTTCCCTTTTTCTTTTCCGGTTAAAACCATTACATCGTCATTCTTTTTCAGTCCCATAGTCATATTATAAAACCTCTGGCGCTAATGAAATAATTCTCATAAACTTTTTTGCCCTCAATTCCCTTGCAACTGGTCCAAAAATACGTGTACCGATAGGCTCACCCTGGGCATTTATCAAAACCGCGGAATTATTATCAAATCTTATATAGCTTCCATCAGGGCGTTTTATTTCCTTTACCGTCCTCACAATTACTGCTTTTGAAACATCGCCTTTTTTAACCTTTGAATTTGGAATTGCTTCTTTTACAGAAACAACTATTATGTCGCCAATCGCGGCGTATTTGCGTTTTGATCCGCCAAGAACTTTAATACACATAAGTCTTTTTGCCCCCGAGTTATCCGCAGATCTTAATATTGTTTGCATCTGAATCATTATTATGACCCCTTATTGAATTTATCTTAATTTATCTATTTTTTTCAAGAATCTTTTTTAAATTCCACCTTTTATCTTTCGATAACGGGCGCGTCTCAATAAATAAAATCCTATCCCCCATTTTTGCGATGTTGTTTTCGTCATGAACCTTGAATTTCTTACTTTTTTTTATATATTTTTTATACAAAGGATGCTTTACGATATCTGAAACAACGGCAACAATAGTTTTATCCATTTTATCAGAGGTTACAATACCTATATAGCTTTTTTTCATAATTATCCCCTGCCCCTTTCATTTAAAATCGTTTTTATCCGGGCAATATATTTTTTTACCGTTTTAACCCTTTTAGGATTTTCCAAAGAACCCAAAGATTTTTGGACAATTAAATTAAAAATTTCCTTTCTAAAATCGGTTTCTTTAACTAAAAGTTCATCATTATTCATTGCTTTAAGTTCGTTATATTTCATATGCTAAAACTCTCCTCTTTCTATAAATATCGTCTTAAGCGGTAATTTATGAGACGCTAACCTTAAAGCCTCCCGGGCAACCTCTTTAGATATACCCTCCATTTCATATAAAACTAATCCTGGTCTGGCAACACACACCCATTCCTCAACACTGCCCTTACCTTTCCCCATTCTTGTCTCTGCGGGTTTTTTGGTAATCGGTTTATCCGGAAATATTCTTATCCAGATTTTGCCGCCTCTTTTAATAAACCTTGTCATTGCTATTCTCGCAGCCTCAATTTGCTTTGAAGTTATATATCCACATTCCACAACCTTAAGTCCAAAATCTCCAAAAGCTAGGGTATTACCCCTGGATGCTTTTCCTTTCATCCTTCCCTTCATTTGCTTTTTATATTTAGTTTTAGCCGGCATTAACATATTTTTACCCTTCCTATCAGTTATATAGATTAAAGAACGTCTTTTTTATATATCCATACTTTAATACCTATTTTTCCGTATGTCGTATTGGCTTCCGCTGTACCATAATCAATATCTGCCCTAAGGGTATGTAACGGAACCCTGCCTTCACGATACCATTCCGACCTGGCAATTTCAGCTCCCGCAAGCCTACCGCCGCAAGTAATTTTAATACCTTTCGCCCCGCTTTTCAATGCCATTGAAACACTTTTTTTCATTGCCCTTTTAAAGGCTATTCTTTTTTCCAATTGAGACGCTATGCCTTCGGCTACCAAAGTAGAATCTATTTCAGGCTTCTTTACCTCTATTATATTTATACTGATGTCTTTATTTTTAATTTTAGTAAGTCCGGCCAACTCCGTTTTTAAATTTTCAAATTCGGAGGAACCCTTTTTCCCATAAATCATACCGGGTCTGGCAGTATATATATCTACAACCAATTTTTCAGCCTTTCTGCTGATATAAATTTTAGATATACCCGCCGGATACAGCTTTTTCTTCAAGAATGCCCTCATTTTAAAATCCTCGTGTAAAAAGGCCGAGTAACTGCGATCGCTATACCATAGCGAATTCCAGGTTTGATTTATTCCTAATCTTAATCCGACCGGATTTACTTTTTGCCCCAAAATTAACCCCCAATTTTAAATTTCTGCAAGAACTATTTTAATATTACTCATGCGCTTCTTAATTGTAGCCCCTCTCCCCATAGCCTTCGGCATTAGCCTTTTAAGAGAAAACGACATATCGACATTAATCTTAGAAATAATCAGGTTATCGATATCAACCCTTCCTGTAACCCCCGCATTGGCTAATGCAGATTTTAAGAGCTTATAGACGGGAAGAGACGATTTTTTCTTTGTAAACTTAAGTATATTAAGAGCATCATAAACCCTTTTCCCCCGTATCAGGTCAACCACAAGCCTGGCCTTTTGAGGAGAAACCTTAATATATTTTGCTTCAGCTTTAAACTCCATCTCCAACCTCTTTTTTTTTATATTTATTTTGCGGCAGGACGACCGCTGGATTTAACTTTGACTTTTCTATCCCCCGAATGCATGGTAAAAGTCCTGGTTGGCGAAAATTCGCCAAGCTTATGTCCAACCATATTTTCGCTTACAAATACCGGAATAAATTTTTTACCGTTATGAACGGCAAATGTAAATCCAACCATGGAAGGTAAAATAGTAGATCTTCTGGACCAGGTTTTTATAATTTTTTTATCGTTAGTTTCAAATGCCTTTTCCACCTTTTCTATAAGTGATCCGTCTACAAAAGGTCCTTTCTTAACCGATCTAGCCACAACCAAACTCTCCTTTAATAAATTTTATTTAACCTTTCTTCTTGACATAATGTACTTTGAGGTTCTTTTGTTTTTCCTGGTTTTAAAACCCTTGGTAGGAACCCCCCATGGAGAAACAGGATGGCGCCCCCCTGACGTCTTTCCCTCACCGCCGCCATGCGGGTGATCAATTGGATTCATTGCCACTCCCCTCACAGACGGCCTGATTCCTAACCACCTGGATCTGCCCGCTTTTCCGATACTTATATTCTCGTGATCAATGTTGCCTATTTGGCCTATTGTGGCGCAACATCCTTCAAGAAAGCGTCTAAACTCTCCAGAGGGCATTTTAATTTGAGCATATCCGCCGTCTTTCCCCTGAAGTTCGGCATAAGTGCCCGCACTCCTGACAATTTTTCCTCCGGCATTAGGTTTTAGTTCAACGTTATGAATCATTGTGCCAACCGGGATGTTGCGCAAGGGAAGGCAATTCCCGGGTTGTATATCCGCCTTTTCCGATGACATAACGTTATCCCCTTTCTTTAATCCATCGGGACATAATATATATCTTTTTTCGCCATCTATATAACTTAAAAGGGCAATCCTTGCAGACCTGTTCGGATCGTATTCTATTTCTATAACATGTGCCGGAATATCTCTTTTATCCCTTTTAAAATCAATAAGCCTGTATCTTTTTTTATGCCCCCCCCCCCCCTGGTGGCGGGTCGTTATCCTTCCGTTATTGTTTCTTCCGGCATTTTTTTTATATTTGGATAACAGCTTCTTTTCAGGATAATCTCGCGTAATTTCAGAAAAATCTGAGACGGTCTGAAATCTCCGTCCGCTAGATGTAGGTTTATATTTTTTTAATTGCATTCCACCCTCTCCCGGTTAAGCCTCTAATACCGAAATTCTTTGGCCTTCCTTAAGTTTAACATAAGCTTTTTTAATATTTGGCAATTTGCCGGTATATTTTCCAACCCGCCTATGTTTCCCACGTGTAATCAAAGTATGAACATCTTCTATTTTCACATTAAAATATTTCTCCACGGCATTTTTAATCTCTTTTTTATTTGCCTTTTTATCAACATTAAAAATATAGGTATTATTTATTTCCCGAATTTTTAAACTTTTTTCTGATAATAATGCCTTTTCTATAACAGTGTATAATTCTTTCATATCGCAAGATTCCTCCCTAATTCTTCGTTAGCTTTTACGCTAATTAATATATTGTCGTATTTCAGTAAGTCGGTAATATTAATTTCATTTACATTAGTTGCTTTAAATTGGGCAAGATTTCTTGTCGATTTAATAATTTTCTCGTTAGTACCAGAAGACGGCAATATCATTAATCCCTTTTTAATGGCAAATTTATCGAAAAATTGCTTCATTTCTTTAGTTTTAATTTCAGGAATATCAAAATCCTCAATAAAAATAAGCCGCCCCTCTTTAAAAAGATAAGATAATGCGGATTTCATTGCTGCCTTCCTTGCCTTTCTTGGCATATCCTTTTTATAATTTTTCCCGCTTGTAGGGCCAAAAACAGTGCCGCCGCCCTTCCATAAAGGAGACCTTATCGAACCTGCCCTGGCTCTTCCCGTAT
>JAMCUF010000007.1 GCA_023381755.1 Deltaproteobacteria bacterium | reverse complement strand
ACAAATTCTGTTTTAATTAAGCTGGTGGTCCACAGGGGTAAGATTGCAAGATTCGGTAAAATTACGGTAACGGGAAACGATATTACTTATAGTTACGTTATACTCAGGGCACTTGCGCTTTACCCCGGCGAGAAATACAATCCCAAGCTTATAAAAATATCGAGGCAAAATTTAAAGAATCTGATGTATTTTAAGCACGTTGCCATCACTACGGAAAAGGTTCCGAATGAAAGCGTGTTAAACGTAAAGGTGCATGTCAGGGAAGAAAATACCGGTAAATTCTCAATCGGCGGCGGTTATAGCGGCGCCACCCATTTTATGGCAATGTCATCCATTTCTGAGTCAAATTTATTTGGGACGGGAATATCGGCTTCTTTAAATGCCCAGATTGGCGGACCGTACCAGTCGTATAGTTTTAACCTACTTCAGCCGTACCTTGGCTATATTTTTGCGAGGCCGCTATCGTTTAATTTATCTTTATACGATACCTTTAACGGCCTTTACTCTGAATTTACCTATCGTTCGGTCGGCACTTCGGTTACCTTAGGTTATCCGCTTTATAAGAATGTGCTTACGGAATATTTCAGGTACCTCTTAGAGGAAGATACCTCTGTTATAGTCCCCGGTCTTTTAAATATTTTGCCTCAAGGAAGGTTGATAACAAGCGAAGCCTCTTTAACGACGGTTTATAATACATTAAATAACCCCATGACTCCTACCGCCGGTGATTTAGACAGTTTTAAGGTAAGCCTCGCCGGTCCTCCCATTGGCGGCAGCGACGATTTTGCTAGATTTGTGGCACAAGCTACCCATTATATCCCCTTATGGGGGGGGACGTCTTTTATGCAGGGAGCGCAGGCAGGTTACGTAGTTGCGACGAAGCCTTCCGTTCCGCTGCCGATATACCAGAGGTTTTTTGTCGGCGGCATAATGAATACATACCCGCTTTTAGGGTTTATGTATGATTCTGTCGGCCCAACGCAAAATGCCTTGCTTACCGGTGGAACAAAGATGTTTACGGTCCTGGCAGAGTATTCGATACCCATAGTTAAAAAAATGGGTTTTTCCGGTTTTTTTTGGTGGAATGCCGGCAATGCGTGGGGGCAGAACGAACCTGTATTTCCAGTGAATCTCGTTCAGGCGGCAGGAATTGGTTTTAACTGGCATTCGCCGTTTGGCCCTATAACCGTTACTTACGGTAAAATATTAGGAACGCCGATAAACGGCAATAATTCTACCAGGATTCAGTTTAGCCTGGGTCAGAGTTTTCCAGGCATTTAGCAATAAAAAAAAATAAAAAAATAAAAGAAGGAGATTTTATGAAAAGATTAATTCTTAATTTAAGCCTTACGGCAGGGCTGGTTTTATTTGCCGTGATTTTAACTTTTTCCAAAAATGCCCGGGCAGCGGGTTCTTATATTGCGGTAGTTAATATGCAAAAAATTATCTCGATATCAAATCAAGGTAAAAAGGCTAATGCGGAGCTAAAGGCTTTAGCTCTCAAATATAATGCCAGATTGTTAGCAATGAGAAAAAAAATAGCCGGGATTCAAAGCGACCTGAAGCAAAACGGCTCAATAATGTCGGCAAGCGAGAAGGCCAAAAAGACAAAAGAATTTGAAGCGGATATATCCGCTTTTAACGCCGAAGAGAAACATGTCCAGAGCGTTGCAACGGAAAAAAGGTATGAACTTTTAAAAGGTATAGTTAGTAAAATAGAGGCTATTGTGACAAAGATAGCGAAAAAAAACGGCTACATGCTCGTTGTTGACCGCCCGGGCGTGGTTTATAGGGCAAATTCGATAAATATTACAAATGAAGTCTTAAAGCAAATGAATTTAAAATAAATAAACCTGAGCGCAAAAATTGGCATGCCGCAAAGTCTTGGGTTGCATCATTTATGGCCATATTATTAGACGATATTGTTAAAAGGCTGTCCTTAAGAGTCATCGGCGATTTGCCAAAAAATATAACCGTAACGGGTATCGGCTCTTTAACGGAGGCTAAAGATACCCAGATTTCTTTTGTCTCTAATCCAAAGTATGTCAAGCACCTTGCAGAAACAAAAGCTTGTGCGGTAATTATGAATTACGGGGCTTTAAAGCAGGGGCTTCCTCCCGGAATTAAGTTTTTCATACTTGACGCAGATGATCCATATCTGGCATTTGCAAAGGCCACACAGCTGTTTTATCAGATTAAAAATCAGCGGCCCGCAGGGAAGGCGGGCACACCCTCAAGGGTTAATCCGGGCAAAACGGCCATTAAAGACTTTCTGAAGTTGGGAAATGTTGATAAAACTGCATTAATAGGTGAAAATACTACATTGTCTCCTGGTTCTTTCGTGGGCGAGGGTGCGACTATCGGGAAAAATTGCAATATAATGGGCAATGTTTTTATCGGTAAAAACGTCAGCATCGGCGATGGCGCTATAATTTATCCGAACGTAACAATTTATGATGATTCTATAATAGGCAATAACTGCATAATTCATGCCGGTTCCGTTATAGGAAGCGACGGGTTTGGATATGCCAGAGGCAAAAACGGTTATGTAAAAATTATTCATCTGGGTCGTGTGATTCTTGAGGATGATGTCGAATTAGGCGCCAATGTTACGGTGGACAGGGGCGCCATTGATTTTACCAAAATAGGCAAAGGGACGAAGATAGATAATCTGGTCCAGATTGCCCATAATGTAATAATCGGCGATAATTGCGCAATTGCCGCGCAAACAGGAATCGCGGGAAGTTCGACGATCGGCAATAATGTAATAATCGGCGGACAGGCCGGCATTGCGGGACACATTAGGGTGGGAAACGGTGTTATAATAGCCGCCCAGTCCGGAGTTGTCCATAATATAAAGGACAATGAGACCGTGTCGGGTTATCCGGCTTTTCCCATTAAATATTGGCGCAGTTCCGCCGTGTTGTTTAAAAAACTTCCCGAGCTTTTTAAAAGAATAAAAGATATTGAAAAAGATAGGGTGCTGAAAAAATGATTGACGAAGAACCTTCAAATTTAACTATTATGGATATTCGGGAGATATTGAATCTTCTTCCGCACAGGTTTCCTTTCCTTATGGTGGATAAGGTTATTGCCCTCGAAAAAGGAAAGTCTATTACCGCCCTTAAAAATACCACAATTAACGAGCCGTATTTTCAAGGACACTTTCCACCCCATCCAGTTATGCCCGGAGTGCTTATTCTGGAGGCATTAGCTCAGGCAGGGGGAATTCTTGCATATAAAACTGAAGAAGATGGCGACCTAAAAAATATGCTTACTTACTTTATGGGCATCGACAAGGCGCGATTCAGAAAACCGATCTTTCCGGGAAGCGCTATTATACTAAAAGTCGAACTTGTTAAAATAAAGCAGTTTATGTGGATGTTTCACGGGAAGGCTTTGGTCGATGAAAAATTATGCGCCGAGGCTGACCTCATGGCTTCTTTTGTAAAACCGTAAAAATACCGTATTTTTGCCTATTTTTACGCCATC
>JAMCUF010000032.1 GCA_023381755.1 Deltaproteobacteria bacterium | reverse complement strand
CCGTGCATGTAACGTCAAATTTGCCGCTAAACCATAGTTCGAGCAGGTCTCTTTCTTTTCCTCGAAAAAATACGCCGGAAATCAATATATTGGTACCTAGGACTATGCGCACTTTTGTTTATTCCTTGTTTCTTTTATAACCCTGCCGACATCCTTGCGTTTTAGATTTAATTTTTCCGAAATTTCGTCACCCATAGCGATTAGATTCTTAAAATCCTTTATCTTGGGTTCTTCAATAGGCTTTAAAAGTATATTGCTCCCGTCCTGAAGTATAATCAGTTTGGAATTTGGCTTTAAGTTTAGGGCCTTCCTGATTTTATTCGGTATGACCACCTGTTTTCTATCGGACATGCTTGTAGTTTCCATAATAATAAACCTCCTAAATAAGTAAGTATTTCTTACTTTTATTATAAAGGTAATTAATTAAAAAATCAAGTTAAGATTTTTGTAAAATCAAAAAATCTGGAAAAAATCCGGAATTGAAAAGCCCGTCCGATAGAAATATAATAATAAATACTTAAATGCTGATACATTAAGGGGGTTCGCTTTGTCCGAACAAAGCTACCCCCTTAAAAACCCCCAGCAAAATCGGGAATGTCATAGAAACCCGTTAAGCTTTACCTGCGGTCTCTGCTCCCGCTGGTCGCATATTTCTTTTTTTCTTGGCGGTCATATGATATACTTATATTATCAATTAATATTTAGATTGCCGTTGCCAACATTAAAAATACAAAAACGCATACAGTAGATTTTATTATGATTAAATAACTCTATTAAATCAATAACTTAGATTATACGATAATTTCCTTGACACGGTAGGGGTCGGCAGTTCGAGACCGCCCGTGCCTACCAATTTTTTTAAAAAAGCACTAATTAGTCTACTCCTTAAGTTTTATTCTTATCTATATACGATTAGGTTTTAAATGTCCACGAATTATGAATCCTGAAAATAAAAACGATCTCGCAAGACTAATAATATCCTGTCCAGACAAAAAAGGGATAGTTTCTATGGTCTCAACCCTTTTATTCGAAAACGGCGCCAACATAACCGAATCATCCCAGCATTCCACATTTGAAGAAAATCCCCAGTTTTTTATGAGGGTGGTTTTTGAAATCAAAGGGCTGTATGATAATAAATATCATAATGATACCAACAACACCGGCAAAAATAACAATGCCGGCGGCAGCGGCAAAGGCTTAAACCCCGTAAAGAAAAAGCTCGAAGGCGGCTTGCGGAAGCTCGCATCGGAGATGGGCATGTCCTATTATATAAGCTATCTTCATAAATTAAAAAGAATGGCTATATTCGTTTCAGAAGCAGGCCATTGCCTAAACGAGCTTTTATGGCTCTGGAAATCCGGCGACATAGAAGCCGAAATACCCATTATTATATCAAACCATAACGATCTTAAAAATATAGCCGATTTTTATAAAATACCTTATTTTCATGTACCTGTTTCATCTGGCGGAAACGATAACCGTGCCTCGGACGATAAAATACTGTCCCTGCTTGCCGCCGAAAAAATAGATTTTATAGTGCTTGCGCGTTACATGCAGGTTTTATCGCCCCGATTCTTAAAATCTTTCGGCAAAAAAATCATCAATATCCATCATTCCTTCCTGCCCTCATTCCCAGGGGCGAAACCTTACGAGAAGGCGTTCGAAAGGGGCGTTAAAATTATCGGCGCTACCGCCCATTTCGTCAACGAGGAGCTTGACGGCGGGCCTATTATAGAACAGGATATAATAAGGGTTGACCACGACGACGACGTGCGCGAACTCAAAAGAAAGGGAAAGATAATCGAAAAAATAGTACTTTCCAGGGCCGTTAAATGGTACGCCGAGGACAGGATAATAGAAAAGGGGAACAAAACAATCGTATTTACTTGATTGATACAATCTTAATGCCGGCTTAGTTTAATGCTTTAAGCTGGAATTAATGCTTAATTCCCCCCCCGCATTAGCTTTATTTCGTCAATAAACGGCATTAAAAGTTTATCTTTGAATAAAAGCTTGACATTACATCTATAAAATAAAGAGAACGTTATCGAAAGTTGACAGTATCAACGTTATTGACATAATCAACCAAAGGGGATAGAATTAAAAACAACATATGAATAGGATTAAAACGGCGAGGCGCCGGGTGTTCCAACGTGCCAAAAATTTGGGTCGGGGGAGGTGAATTTTAAACATACAGGAAAGGGAAGGGCTTAAGCTAACTTAAGATTAAAATATCAAGTTTTTTTAAAGAGGAGGATGTAAAAAAATGAACATTAACAGACTTAAAGGCAAAAAAGGCTTCACATTGATTGAATTGTTAATCGTCATAGCCATTATCGGCATCTTGGCGGCGATAGCGATTCCGACGTATTTAAGCTATGTCAACAGGGCAAAAGATTCGGAAGCGTCCACGAACCTCGGCGCAATCTTTACGGACGAAACGGCGTTTAACGCGACTAATTCGTTTTTTATCAGCGCCGGTTCCTTAAGCAATACCGGCAACGGCACGCCGCCTGCCACTGGCACACTTAGCACGAAGCACCCGTTTTATCCCGGCGCGCCACAGACTGCAAGTACCCCATCCTATTTATGCCCTACTGCGACGCAGGCAATGACGGCGAACGGAACGGCGGCCACTGGCACAACAGGCGGATTTGCCAATCTCGGATTTAAACCGGTGGGGACGCTATACTTTTATTATCAGGTTGCTCAAAGCACTGTACTTAGCGGCGCAAGCACCGTTGCACCGGCGGGAGGACAAACCGTTACATGGGGCGCGCCCACAAACAATATTTGCGGGGCAAGCTTTGAAGCCATGGCGGGAGCAAACTTCACGGGAACTAATTATCAGGTATATGCCGTGAACGATTATTCTTCTTCGCCCGTGATGATAGAGGGAACCCCGTATTAATCGGAAGCAAAATTAGGCGCAAGCTTAAGCCGAATAAGGTCTATCGCCCTTCTAAGGTTACAACCTTCGAAGGGCGGTTTATTATTTATATTTATTAAATTAAAAATTGGAAGTAAAATCCAAACTCAATTTAGCATATTTTACCGTATTTTATTTATGAGATTTTTTACGAAATATAAAGATATATTCGTCATTTTTTTTTATGCGGTAACTTTCGTTTTAATAACCTTCCCTTTAGTTCTGTATTTTTCTTCGAAGATGCCGGGGAATTCCGGCGACGAATACCTGATGTCGTGGTTTTTCTGGGAGTTTTACCGTTACGCATTTGTTCTTCATAAATGGCCTTTTTTTACCAACCTTGCGTATTATCCGCACGGGGTTCCGCTCTACGTTTCCACATCCATGCCCGTCAATTCGCTAATCGCTTCCGCCATATATTATTTTTCGAAAAATTTGATACTTTCGTATAATATTATCTTTTTCATATCTTTTATATTAAACGCCTATTTTGCCTATCTGCTAGCGGATGAAACGGTTAAAAATAAAACCGCGTCCTTTTTTGCCGGCGTTATATTTGCAAGCTGTCCCGTTTTAATAGAACAGGCAAGATGGGGTGATATAAATATTTGGAGCGCCTACGGACTGCCTTTATACGTTTTATTTTTTAACAGGCTATATAAAAATCCCAACTTAAAAAACGCCGTTTTTTCGGGCTTAGGGTTATTCTTAGCTACATACGCCGGTTTTTACGAATTTACGGTAATGCTTATGCTGTATTCCCTGTTTTTTGTTTTTTATCAATTTTTCAAAGAAGATAAGATATTGAAGTTAAAACAAAGCGGGCATGACAATACTGAAAATAATAAGAATAGGGACGAGTTTAATTTTAAAGAAGCTTTTAAAAATTTTAAGGGCAGGATTCCGTTAAACCCGGTTTTTAACGGGAAATACCTTAAAAATATTGCGGTAATGATTTTTTCTTTTGTTATCGCGGCATCGCCTTTTTTAATTCCGGCTATATATTACATATATATAGACAAAGGGACTTTATTTTTCGACCCGGATATATTTTTCGTAAAGTCTTTTTCGGCGACGCTGTTTGCATTCTTTACTCCGCCGTTTTTTAACCACCTTCTTTTTCCATTTACGAAGGCTATTTATTTTAATCCCGTATATCCGTTTATGTTAAGGGGGGCTAACTCGCTGGATTTTCTTGGCTATGTTCCTATCGTGTTTTTTGTGATAGCTATTATAAAAGGGTTTAAAAATATAAAGTTTTATTTTTATGCGTTTTTATTCTTCGTTTTAATGTCTTTATCCCCATTAATCCACATAGTAAACAATATAAGGATTTTCGACCCGTTTGTATATTTGATAGATATCCTTCCGGTGTTTAAGGGTATGGAAGAATCCGGCAGGTATATGATAATGGGCTTTTTGTTTTTTGCGGTAGTCTGCGCATACGGCATAAAGGTTTTTTTCGATTATCCGGTTAAACGGTTTTTATATAGTTACCCCGTAAAGCTGTCTTTGTTGTCTTTGATATTTTGCGGAATAGTTTTGGGATACAGTTCTTATCCTTTCGAAATGAAAAACAGGAAAATATCGCAGGGGATTTATATCCTCAAAAATAGCAAGCCTTATGGGGCGGTTTTAACGGTTCCTTTTTATCAGGACGGGTTTAAAATGTACGAACAGACCATTTACCAAAAACCTATGATTGCGGGGTACATAATACGGTATGGTTTTCATAATCTTTATAATAAGTATCTTCCGATAAGGTTTTTTATATATAACGGTTCGTATTATAAATGGAACGGCGTTAATCAAATGGCAGCTATGGAACTTGGAAATCCCAAAAATCTTTATAAGAATTTTAAATATCTTAAAAGATTAAACGTCAGGTATCTGATAATCATGAAAAACCAGCTAAGATGGGCTTACAGCAAAAAAAATGAATTAAATCTTAAAAGGATCGATTATTTTTTAAAATCGGATAGAAAAAAAGGGGACATTTTATACGACTCGAAACGCATCATGATAATTAGACTTAAATATCGATATTAAAATTTACCGCTCCAACAAAAAGTAAGTATTTAGGCCTGTCGAAAACCTAGGTTTTAGTAAACAATGCATGGGCTATTTATAAAAACTTTCTTCATGACGGCGATAACCGCCACCTTCTTCACCTTCTCCCTTTCGACCATACGGTTGTACAGGATTTTAAAAGGGTTATCCCTGCGAAGCATCGAAAGCACCGGCATGGAAGAATCCGGCAGGTATATGATAATGGGCTTTTTGTTTTTTGCGGTAGTCTGCGCATACGGCATAAAGGTCTTTTTCGATTATCCGGTTTATTTTATGCTTAATTATTTTTATGAAATATGATAAAATAACCTCCGGCCTTAAAAATATTAAAAACAGGCAGCGCTTCGCTCTCGTGTCCGGCGACACTTGTGAAGTTGAGCTTCGGGATGCATTAATTTTTGATTTCACTATTGAGGATTTATATTATGAAAACATTGCAAGTTAAGCTATATATTCTTTTTAGCCTGTTTTTCCTTAACAGGGAAAAATTAATCGAAGACATGATATCAATCATATCGGCGGAATATAAAAACATTGCACATTTAAGCGACGTAGAATTTACTATTTTCGCATACTTTGCCTACAAATATACCCACTCTTCTCTAAAAGAAAAAAAAAATTATGCAAAAAACGGCGTAACGGTTTCCTACAAAGAATTAAACAGATTGTATATTTCAACGCCGCATCTTGCAACCGTGCTTAAAGGCTTGCAAAGCGATAAACTTATCACTAAATCCACCTTAAGCGAAGATAAACGCAAAACAAATTACATTTTGCCATATAACGAACTTAAGAAATTTAACGAGATAAATATCAAGGTTCTTCGGTTTTGCAATTTTAGCGAATCCGATACGCTTATTATCAACAATTTAATAAAGGGAACGATAGCCCTTCTTAAAAGCAATAAGGTAATTAATGATGCGCAAGAAAAAAATCTCGATGATTTTTTGGACAAATCCGATAATTATTTTAATTTTTATTACATAGCGCTTGCCTTGTGGACAAGCAGATATCTCATAACCGATTTTCAGATTAAATTAATGGGACCGTCGGAATTCATGGTTTACGCAGTGATAATAAAATTTTATATTAAAAATGATAAAAAGCCTATTACAACTAAAAAAATTAAGGAAGAAACAGGTCTTGCCCCGTCTATTATAAGCCAAAGTTTTAAGAAATTCATAGACGAGGGTATTATAACAAGAAAAGAAATAAATAAGTTTAAGGTGCATTTTTATATAAATAGAAAAAACCTTGAAAAAAGACTTACGGTCGATACCGTCATAATAAATGAAATCACTAAAAATTTCAAAAATAGGGATGAAAAAGGTCTCGAAAGATTTACCGATAAATTAAGTACCGCCTTAGCGGGCAAATTAAACAGTCTGGAAACAAATAAAATATGTTTAAACAAACAATGCGGGATGGAAATTCCATTAATTCCCGGACTTAAATATTGCCCTTATTGCGGGGGAAAAGTTGCTTCTTAAAGAGGTTCCCGGCCATTTTAACAGAAATAATTTATATATTGGCGTCATATTTAGTCGGTAGCATTCCTACTTCCGCCATAATCGCAAAATTAAAGGGCGTATCGGACCTTACGAAAGAAGGGAGCGGCAATCTTGGTGCAACCAATGTTTCCAGGGTTATAGGCAGGGAATTTGGTTTTATTACATTAGTAATTGATGTAGCCAAAGGATTTATACCCGCGTTATTGGCAATAAAATTATTTCCCGCTTCGTTCTTTTTTTTATCTTTAATAATTATAGCCCCCGTAATAGGCCATTGTTATTCAATATTTATAAAATTCAAGGGGGGTAAAGGAGTAGCAACCGCGCTGGGAGTATTTCTTGCCGTTTCCCCCAAGGCGGTTTTAATAGCTTTTTTAATATTCGTAATAATATTGTTTTTTGCCAGATACGTCTCTCTTTCTTCGATAATAAGCGCCTTTTTTATGCCTTTTTTAATATTCTATACGCTTAAAAATATTTATCTGTTCGCTGCATCCGCGTTTATAGCAATTTTGATAATATATAAGCATTCCCCAAATATAAAAAGGCTTCTTAACGGAACGGAACACAAAATAAAAAAATAAATTTCTTCCACTCTTTTTATTTTACCTTTTTACCTTAATTAATTTGGAGCTTAATGCCGTAATTGCATTGTTGACCTTAACGATTGCCTCATATATGTAGACCTTCGGGGTTTTTTTAGGAATTGCAAGAAGGGACAGCTTGGTTTTATAGTAGCCTTCCCTGCTTATATCGGCAGTTGTGGTGTGATTATAAAAAATTTTCCCGTCCAATCCTTCCAGTATTCTCGTTTCCCGAACGGAAGAATGTCTAATATTACTGGCTGTTCCAAGGACATTATATTCCATAATTAAATCAATTTTTTTACCAATCATTGCCGCTTTGGGAATGGTGTATATTTTAAGATTAGATACTAAGATACCCTTAATCGCCTTAAAATTAATTTTTGGACTGCCGCCGGCAGGATCATAAATAAATTCATTACTCGCCAATTTATAAGGGGCGTTAAGCATGGATATTCCCTTAATTCTGCCTTCCCTCGTAACAACATACTTTCCCGTTACATAACCTACGCCGTAACCTATGGATAATCCGGCGGCGGTTCCTATAATTGCACCTATCGGACCCCCGGTTAACGCCCCTATAACAAAACCGGTCCCCGCTCCAAATAATGCTCCGGTTGTTCCGCTTGCAGCCGTTAACCTCGAAGTTGCGCATCCGCTGAGAGAAGACGAGGCGATAAAAATAGAAAGCAAAAGAATTATTACTACGCCGAATCTTTTTCTGATATTAATCCCGTTATTTTTCATACCACTAACCTCCTTATTTTTTTATAACTATACTATAAAAAATTATTAAAAATGGCAACGCAAACTTATAAACTGCGGATTACGTTCATGATATAATAAAATCATACAGGTTTCAACTCTATGAGTTGCAGATTATATATCGTCGGTATCGTATTCAATTTTTTCGGGCAAGGATTTGTTAGATTTAACCCCCAACTTCTTTATTCCTTCGAGCTTATTGATTAAATTGCCTTTTCCGCGGGATAACTGGTTTATTGCAGCGTCATAAGCCAGGCTTGTTTTATTAATGCCCGTTTTAATTTCCTGCATGCTTTCGGCAAAACTAATAAACTTATCATATAACTTTCCCGCCTCGCCCATTATTAAAACTGCGTTGCGGTTAAGATTTACCTGATACCAGAGATTTTCCACCGTTTTTAGCATTAAAAGAAGGACGGACGGAGTGGCAATTATTATATTTTTATTTAAAGCCTCGTTAAGCATGTTTTTGTCCTCATTCAGCGCAACGGTATAGGCAAAGTCTATCGGTATAAACATAATAACAAAGTCAAGGGATTTGCCGCCCAGGGCAATATTGTACCTTTTTCCGCTTAATTCATCGATATGTTTTTTAATCGAGTTAACATGATTTTTTAAATAATCTTTTCTGTTTTCATCGTTTTCTTCCGCGCTCACATACTTTTCATAATCTGTCAGCGAGACCTTTGAATCTAAAATTAATTCCCTATCTTCCGGCAAATGAACGATAACATCCGGCCTTAAATTTTCAATAAATCCGTTTTCATCCTCTATGCTCAAAGATTTTTGCGTTTCATACTGTTCTCCTTTTATCAAGCCCGAGTATTCCAGTAGCGTTTCCAGAACCATTTCTCCCCAATTTCCCTGAACCTTTGCATTTCCTTTTAGCGCTTTAGTCAGGTTTTCGGTCGTAAGCTTCATGTTGTTTTCCGTTTCAATCAGTTTGGATATCGTGTTTTGCAGGGAATAACGCTCTTTTGTATCGGAGACATAGGTATCCTCGACTTTTTTCTCGAATTCTTTAATCCTGTCTGATAGAGGTTTTAATATACCGTCCAAGCTTTCTTTATTAATTTCGGTAAATTTTTTGCTTTTATCCTCCAAGATTTTTGCGGAGAGATTTTCAAAGGCTTCTTTAAACCTGTTTTCAAGCTCCAGAAACTCTGATTTTTGACTACTTAATTTTAAATCTAAATCCGCCTTTTGGGCCAAGATTCTTTCTTCGAGATTTTTATTATCGGCGTTTACTTTGGAAAGGCCGGCTATAAGATCGGTATTTTCTTTTCTCAGGCCGTCTATTTCTGTTTGCGCATCTTTTAGTCTGGAAACCGTTTGATTATGCTGGTTTTTTTCATTATTAAGCTCGCTCTCAAGCACGATGTTATTTTTTATATTTTGGTCGTTTTGAAGGGAGTTTCGTGTTATAATGTCGGAATAGTAAGCTTTAAGTTTGGCTATATATGCAAGAGAAACGATTACTGAAGCGGCAAAGGCGATAAAAAATAAGACAAGGAACGCTGTCAATGCAATTATCATTGAAATTGTTATTATTTATTTAAAAATTAATAAAAGCTAACCGTTAATAAGAAGTTAATAATGACCAATAAAGCACACCATTAATATTGCATTTTTATTTTGTTTTGTCAAATACTAAGGATGAGAAAATAAATTCTTGACTTATGACTTTAAAGTCATTATAATAAAAAAACAATAAAACCTGCATGTCAGATTTAACGGGTTTGCGTTTGCGCGGCAAGGTCCCGGCATAACATAATATATGCAATATTAATTAAGCAGATTTAATTAAATAAGTAAATATAATAAATACAAGTATATAATAAATAATAATGTGTTATGCATAACATATATATGATACATACGGGCATGATATATAAGCCTGTCAATAAGGATTAATATGAAGGGATTAATATGAAGGATAACTTTAAAAGCAAATTCCGGTTTATCTTTTTTTTAATTTTTGGCATAATCATAATGGCGCTGTGTTCGGTTTATTTAATTAAGCCTGTTAACGCGGTTTACGCCTTTAACGTCAAGCGCGGCAGGGTGCTTACCTTAAAAGAAGCGTATATCCTGGCAGCCCGCCGCAACGGCACCATAAGGGCAGCCAAGGAAAGCTATTACCAATCAACCCTTTTAAAATGGTCCGCCGTCAGCATGCTTTTACCCGGTATAAATCTCACTTATAAAGACCAGAGAATGCATATGAATACCGCATCGTCTTCCGGCGGAACAAGCAGTATGTTCGGTTTTTTATTCCCCGACTATGAATACAGTTTTACACTAAATCAGCCTGTACTTAGGTTAGATGCGCTTCCCGCGTACGGGGCCGCCGAAAATACGATAAATTCGGCTAAAATGAACCTTAATGATGTTTCGGCAACAACGCTTTATGATGTTGCCGCATCTTACTACGGTGTTTTGAACGATATCAGTTTAATTAATGCCGACACAAAAACCTATAACGAGGCAAAGTCTCATCTTCGGCTTACCGAGGCAAAACTAAATGCCGGGCTTGCCATAATTACCGACGTTCTTCAGGCAAAATCCCAGTTCTATGCCGCCAAACAAGGGTTGATAAGCGCCAAAAATTCTCTTAAATCAGCGAACGCCCAGCTTGCCTCCATTCTCGGTATTAGCCGCCATTTCATGGTTGTTAAACCTGCAAAACCTGTCATTAAAAAGGCCTTATTAAAAAAATATATTTTTTTGGCTTATGAGAATAACCCCGGCTTGGAGTCTTTAAAATATGCGGAAAGGGCGGCTGACGATGAAACCCGCTATTACGAAGCCCAGTATATTCCCCAGATTAATTTTACGGCTTCCTACAATGCCATATCGGATAATCACGTTATACCTTACGGGTCCGTAAATTACTGGACGGCGGGGGCGATATTGACTATGCCGATATTTCAAGGCGGAACAAGGATTATATCTATCGAAAAAGCCCGTTCGGCCGCTAACTCGGCAATGTATGAGACGGTTCAGTCAAAAAGGGATTTGAAAGCGCAGGTGGTTTCAGACTTTTATAACATACAAAATCTTAAATATGAAGTTATAGCACTTAAACACGAGGAAAGGTTTGCATCAAAAAATTATACGCTTGTGGAAGAGGAGTATAAAGCCGGGGTTGCGACAAGCGTGGATGTTGTTACCGCTTTAGCGCAGGTTACCTCCGCAAGGCATAATCTTTTGGCCGCTGATTTAAGTTATTACAAATCTGTTTTAAGCCTTGAGAAGCTCACAGGTTCTTTTAAAAGGAAACTTATAAATTTAACCGTGGATAGGTTTAACTAAACCTTAAATAATCTATAAATAATCTAATAATAAATAATAAAATAAGTTAAGATGGTGATGCTTAAATGAACGGTGATAATGAAAAAGCAAGCGGAAACGGAAATGGCGGCGCATTAGCCGGTAACAATAACGGCAAATTTACGAAAAAAAATATCATAACCGCAGCCGTTATACTTTTATTAGCTGTAGTCGGCGGTATTTTTGTCTTACGATGGTATCTTTTCGGGCTTACGCACGTTTATACCGAAGATGCCGAGATTGACGGGCATATCGTTTCCGTCAGTACTCAGGTTCCGGGCAATATTACGGCAATTTACGTTCATAAGGATGAGCCTGTTAAAAAAGGTGAATTGATTGCCCGCATTAATGATTCCACCTATTATCCGGCAATGCTTCAGGCAAAGGCAAATTACCAATTGTCAAAGGCCAACCTTTACAGCGGGGGGGGCAGTGTCGCGCAGTTTATAGGGAACTCTTACAATTCTTACTATTTAAATAAAATAGCTTACAGGACCGCCTTAGCCGGTCTTAACAAGGCTAAGCTTACTTACGGATTAGACAAAAAAAACTATTTAAGGGGGCTTAAGCTCTTTAAAAAAGAGTTTATTACGAAAGAGCAGTTTGATACCTTAAAGACTCAGTATTTAGTTTCCAAGCAGGCATTTGTTGCCGCAATGTTGTCTTTAGGCTCCGCGAAAAGAAACTATTTCGAATCGGCTTATGTAAAAAGCGTTACGTTTGCAAATAAAATAACCACGCTAAAACCTTTGGAAAACGCTGTTAGAGTTGCAAAAGCCCAATATAAATTAGCCCTTGCCAACTATAAAAATACATTTATATATTCCCCCATTAACGGCGTTGTAACAGAAAAGATGTCTTATGCGGGAGAGTATGTTACCCCCGGAACGCCGATAGTTATGGAAAATAATCTTAACAGGGTCTGGGTTACGGCAAACGTAAAAGAAACCGTTATAGGGCATATTAAAAAAGAAGACCCCGTTACGCTTACCGTTGACTCTTTCCCCGGGACGGTCTTTAAGGGCAGGGTAAGGCTGGTAGGCTCCGTGAGCACCTCGAAGTTTGCGTTGATACCGACAAATAACCCTTCGGGAACATTTACCAAGGTGACTCATAGATTACCAGTCAGGATAGTGGTATTAAACGATAAAAAACATATATTAAAACCGGGGATGATGGTTGAAGTAACAATTAAAACAACTGATACGGGGGCGCAACATAGCTAAGCGGCAAAAGCCTGCTGGAAGTATATAAATGGGAGTATAAATTTATGAAAAACAATAGCGTTAAAGTTATGATATTGATATTTATGTTTGTTCTTTTTCCGGGTTTTCTAAAGCCTGCGTTTGCAAGTTCCAATAGATATAAAAATGAGGGCAAATACCTTTTTCATTACTATAATTGCGATGACTGCCATTCGATTAACGGACTCGGCGGCACTTTAGGCCCCTCCTTATCTGGCTATGGGAGGATTATTCCGGACTTTAACTGGACGGTAAAACAAATCGAAGACCCCTATTCCCATTTTAAAAGGGGGGATAAGATAAGCATTTACGGTAAAACCTATTATGTCACCATGCCGTCCTATAATTACATATCGCTTAAAGATATTAAAAAAATAGCCGCTTACCTTGAATCATTAAAGAAATAACATGCTATGCCCCCTAATCCTGCATTAGACAATATTTATTTCTCATACCCCCGCCCCTTAGCCCCCTCCTCCTTTATGGGGGAGGGGTAGGGAGGGAGGAGACTAATTATGAATGCCAGATTTACTTGACACATGCAAAGTTTTTAATTGACAAGCGGTAAGTTTCAATATATACTGATTGAACCTAAAATTATAGAAATTAAAAAATATAGAGGGGATATAACTAACATGTCAAGGGTTTGCAGTATCTGCGGAAAAGGCGCTCAATACGGCAATAAGGTTTCACATGCCAATAATAAGACAAAAAAGGTGTCTTATCCGAATTTACACGAGGTTAAAGCCGTTGTTAACGGTTCCAATAAAAAAATTAAGGTTTGCGCAAAATGCCTGAAAGCCGGCAAGGTTGTAAAAGCCGCGTAACAATATAATATATCCTTAAACCACCGTTAGAAAACCACTGTTAGAAATTTTATTTTCTGGATGAGCCGTCTAAGGTTCCTAAAAAACTTTCGCATGTCGAAAACGCGGGCGAAGATGGCGGAACGGTCAATACCTACCGGCTATAAAACGTATGATGCTACCCTGTCTTGCTTAAAAATACCGCCTGCTCCATATGGTAAGTCCTTGGGAACATATCTATCAGGTTAATTTGTTCTATCAAGTATCCCATTTCTGCAAATATCTTTAAATCTCTTAAAAGCGTCATAAAATCGCATGATATATATATTACGAACGATGGATTTAAAGCCGCTACTTTCGGCACTAATCCCTTAATGCCCGTTCTTGGAGGGTCAAGGACAATCAGGTCGTAATTTATCCCACCCTTTTTCGCTTTTTCCAAAAAATCTTCCACATTTGACATCATAAAGTTGATATTTTTAACGGCGTTTAATTTAAGGTTTTTTTCTCCAAGCTTAATCGAAAAACCGTTCTCTTCGACCCCCGTAATCACTTGTGCGTAAGGGGTTAAAAAAATGGTGATATTTCCATATCCGCAAAATAAATCAAGCGCGTTATTAAAATAAATCCCCTTCTTTTCCGTAAGATTTTCAAGATATGCCGTTATTATGCTTATCATGTTTTCATTCTGCCCCTTGTTTATCTGAATGAAAGAGGGGAGGTCGTATGCGAATTTTTTATCTTTCAGCATAAAGTAATTATCGTAAGTATTTTTACCGTCTTTATCCCTGCTATATTTTACGATATTTTTACCCTTACCTCCCTTACCTTTTCCGTCTCCCCCACCCTCCCTAAACTCGACAAAAATATTATCGGCCTTTGTCCCGTTTATTATATCCTTAAAGATTGGATCATAATCATGGATACGGCTTAGGATATGGTTTTTTAAACCGAAGGTTATATTTTTCAATCCGGTATCCGTTAATGTTATGAAAGATATTTCGTTCAATAAATTACTCCCGCCGCCGCCATTTTTTAAGAGGATATTCCTTGTATTTTTCAACAATTCATTTACTCCTTCTTTTGCAAGATGGCAATACCCCACGTCGACGACATTATTCGAGCGCTTTTTGTAAAACCCGATGAGAGGCGGGGAAACCTTTAATCCTATCTTTTGCCTGTATTTAAGATAATCCGGTTTTCGTTTTTCAAGATCGTTCGTAAAACCAAAGAAATTAAAATATTTTATATCCTTAAAAACCTTGTTAAACCCCGTTTTAAAAATTTCAGATTTCTGGTAAAGTTCTTCTTCGTACGGTATATGAAGATAATTACATCCTCCGCAAATGCCGAAGTGCTCGCAGACTGGCGCAATCCTTTTTTGCGACGGGCTTATAATTTCAATTATTCTGCCAAAAGCATAATTTTTGTGCTCATCGTAAATTTCTATTTTTAAAGTGTCCTCCGGGCAGGCGTAACCTACGAACACAACCTTGGAATTAACCCTTCCGATGCCGTAGCCTTTGTAAGCCAGAGATTCTATTTTTATTGTTTCCATATATTCTATTTATCTATCGTATTTATCATGTTTACCGTATTTGCCATAACCATATTTATTATTAATTCAAGATATTAATTGGCCTATTCTTTTTTTTGCGTAAAGGTCAAAGATTATCCCTTGAACGGTAAGGGAGAATAATACGATTATAAAGACATAGGTTATAATTTCGGAACGCATTTTCAAGTGCAAAGGCAAAGATAACGCCATTGCAATAGACAATACCCCCCTTAGCCCCCCAAAAATCATAAAATTTTTATAAGTGTTATTCATAGCAACACCCTTTAAAAATATTTCAAATTTTTGCCTCGTAAAATTTATTAACGGTGCAAGGATATATATCGAAAAACCTCGCGAAAACAGGGCAAGAACGATTAAAACAACCGAAACAAGCCAGAAATTTAAAATTTTAAAAAGATTAATCTCTATGCCTATTAAAAGAAATATTAAAGAATTCAAAACAAATGCCAGAAATTCTATCACGATGGGAAAAATTTGTATTGTCCGGGACGAAACCGTTTTTTTGAATCCGTAATTTGCCAGTATTATGCCGCTGAATATTATTGTTATTATAAACGATACGCCTATATAATACGCCGCTATAATCGATATATACGCAAGCAAAATGGAAATCATTATTTCTGTAAGGTAATCGTAAGCAAAAGAAAGAATAAGCGAGATTAAAAACCCGAGCGCTATGCCCAGTATGGCCCCGCCCAGAAATGTGTATAAAAACCTTAAGGATGAAACTCCTATCGTTAAAAATGGATTTTCATGAAAATTTATTGTTAAAAATAATTCATATAAAACTAAGCTTATGCCATCGTTAAAAAGGCTTTCACCTTCAAGAACGGTTCTAATGCCTTCTTTTGGCTTATACCCGCTTTCATTGCCATTCTCCCTGTTCGCATCCCCGCCGTTTTCGCCTTTATTGTTTTTTAATAATGCCATTATGGATAAAGGGTCGGTGGGGCTTATTATTGCGCCGAACAGCAGGGATTGTTTCAGCGGAAGATTAAGCAGGTAATGAAGTGCCGTTCCGAATAAAACGGCAGAAATAACGGTTCCGAATATTGCATAAACCGAAATCGGAAGAAGGTTTTCTTTTAATGTTTCGATTTTAAATTTAACCGCCCCTTCCATTATAATAACCGGCAAAAAAACATAATATATAATGGCGGGAGTTATTCTTAAATGGGGGAAAATATGAAATAAGGAGACCGCGAGCCCGATTAAAACCAACATCGAAGCATACGGTATTTTAAGATAATTAGTTAAGATGCCCCCGAACATTGCAATAGATAAAAGTATAATCGCTGTCATCACAATTTCGGAGCTTGCGCTTTCCATCTTTCTCCCTGTCCCTCTCCACAAGACGGCTTGTTTTTAAAATTTTTATATTATATTATATAAAAAATACAAACAAATTAATTAGAATTAATAATAATTAATATTACCGGTATGAAAGGTATTATTCTTTCAGGGGGCAGCGGAACGAGGCTTTATCCTATCACCTTAACCGTTTGCAAACAGCTTCTTCCAGTTTATGACAAGCCGATGATTTATTACCCGTTGTCAACCCTTATGCTTGCCGGTATCAGGGATATTTTGATAATCACGACTCCGGGCGATACGGGTAAATTTAAAGCTATATTCGGCAACGGAAACGACCTGGGGCTTAATATAAGTTATAAGGAGCAGGTTGCACCCGGCGGGCTTGCCGAAGCCTTTATAATAGGGGAAGATTTTATAGGCGCAGATGACGTTTGCCTGATTTTAGGCGATAATATTTTTTACGGACACGGTATCCCCGATAAATTCAACTATGCAAGAGAAATTATAAATAAAAAAGGGGGCGGCGTTATATTTACATATTATGTCGAAGACCCCCGAAGATATGGTGTTACAGAAATGGACGACTTCGGAAAAGTTTTGTCGATAGAGGAAAAGCCCAAAAATCCAAAATCGAATTATGCCGTTACGGGCGTTTATTTTTACGATAACGATGTCGTCAATATAGCTAAAGGGTTAAAGCCTTCCGAAAGGGGAGAACTTGAGATAACCGATGTAAACAACACATGCTTAAGCCACGGAAGACTTAATGCTATTACGCTTGGAAGGGGTTACGCATGGCTTGATATGGGAACGGCTGAAAGCCTCCTTGACGCGTCCAAGTTTATCGAAATGATGGAAAAAAGACAGGGGCTTAAAATCGGGTGCATAGAAGAGATTGCCTATAAAATGAATTACATATCCGTGGATGGGCTGGAGAAATTATCCAATAAATACATTAAAAGCGATTACGGCAGGTATATTTTAAAAATAGCAGAAGGTGAAAAAAATAAAAATAGAAATAAACCGGCGATTTAAAAAAAATAAAAAAATGAATTTTTTTGAGTAAATTAATTTGAATTTTTGGGATATACTGGACTGGCTTGCATTTGCCGTAACATTGGCAGGCGTCTGGCAATTAAGCTCGCATAAAAAATCTGGTTTTATTATAAGCGGCTTCGCGTCTTTTATCTGGGCGGCAGTCGGTTTTCACTCAAATCTTACGGGCCTTGCCGTTTTAAATATACTGTTAATATTCATATATTTAAGGGGCTATATTAAAAAGTAATTTTTATTTATTTTATTTTAAATATATTATATAATTCGACGATAAATGTTTTTCGTTTGAAAAATCCTATTGATTAAAACGGCCCCATAGTCTAGCGGTTAGGACGTTGCCCTCTCACGGCAGTAACACGGGTTCGAA
>JAMCUF010000019.1 GCA_023381755.1 Deltaproteobacteria bacterium | reverse complement strand
AAAATACAAACCGGAATATGTTTTTAAGGCATTAATAATAGCGTTAATTGTTGCGCCCAGAGCTTTCTCGCTATCGGCTTTGGTAAACTTAGACAACTTTGCGATTGCATCAACTAATTCTGCTTTTGTCATAATGCACTTCCTCCTTCACATTTTAAAGGTTTTAATGGTTAACTTTTAAACCGTCCTGCTTAATATTCAACATCTGCAAGAATTTGAACCCGGCTAAACCCGCTTGGCAAAATATGCTTAAGTAATATATATATGTTTTTAATATATATGTCAACTAAAAAATATATATTTTATCAACTCTACGAGAAAATAAATGCCTTTTCCCGCGAACTTACAAGCTAACGCACTCTGTCAACCGCCGGTTAACTGCGTTATTTGCTAAACAACTCAAGCCGGCTTAGCCGCTCATTTGTAACCATGCCCGCCTAATTTGGGCTCACAAAATACCGTTAACCGGCCCGTCTATCCGTTGGATTTTGCCTGGGCATCCTTTTCGTAAAGAAGAATGGGCAACCCGTTATTTATAATTACATCGTCATTTATAATACACTCCTTAATTGTCGGGTCTGTCGGTATTTCATACATAACATCCAGCATTATAGACTCAAGAATAGTTCTTAACCCCCTTGCTCCCGAACCGTATTTTATAGCCTTTTTTGTAATTTCTTTAATTGCGGAATCGGTAAATCTTAAATTCACATCTTCAAGTTCAAATAGTTTTTGGTACTGCTTGACTAAAGCGTTTTTAGGTTTTGTTAAAATTTCGATGAGAGCCTTTTCGTCTAATTCTTCAAGCGTGGCTATGACCGGAAGCCTCCCGATAAATTCGGGAATCAGCCCGAATTTCAATAAATCCTGCGTTCCAGTCTGCTTTATTATCTCGTAAGGATTAGGGGATTTAAGCTTGACGTTTGTGTTGAAGCCTATCGGCTGGGAATGGACCCTTCTTTCGATAATCTTGTCTAAACCGTTAAAAGCGCCTCCGCAAATAAACAAAATATTGCTTGTATCAATCCTTAAAAATTCTTGATGCGGATGTTTTCTGCCCCCTTTCGGAGGAACGTTTGCAATCGTTCCTTCGATTATTTTTAAAAGCGCCTGCTGGACGCCTTCCCCCGAAACGTCCCTCGTTATGGAAACGTTATCTGTTTTTTTTGCTATCTTATCGATTTCATCGATGTATATAATGCCCTTTTGAGCCCTTTCGACATCGTAATCGGCATTTTGTAAAAGAGAAAGAAGAATGCTTTCGACATCTTCACCCACATAACCGGCTTCCGTAAGGGTTGTGGCATCGGCCAGAGCGAAGGGCAAATCAAGCATGCGGGCGAGTGTTTGGGCTAAGAGGGTTTTGCCGCTGCCGGTGGGACCTATTATTAAAATGTTGCTTTTTTGCATCTCGACGTCCGCGCCATTTTTATCTTTTGAGCTTCGCTGATTTTCAATTCGATTATGTCCCGCATTATGTTCCTGATTTTTAACGGAAAGATTATGCTCAATCCTTTTATAATGATTGTAAACGGCAACGGAAAGAACCTTTTTTGCCTTTTCCTGGCCTATTACATACTGATCCAAAAAATTTTTGATTTCTACCGGCTTATAAAGACAGTTTTTAACTTTAATGCCTTCGGGCAAGGCAGGCTTGCTCTCCTCCGATATAATATCGTTGCAAAGATTAATACATTCATCGCAGATGTAAACGGAGGGGCCGGCAATTAGTTTTCTGACTTCATCTTGCGATTTACCGCAAAAGGAACAATAAAGTTCTCTTCCGGAATTATCATTATTGCCGTTATAGTGTATTATAAATGACGATGTAATTACCTCTTTTTTTACCCTAAATATTTGAAAAATATTTATTAAAAAAATGCCTTGCGCTTGTTTTATTTTTATTATATTACTTTATGCTTTTAATGTCTTTCTTATCTACAACCCTGTCAATAATGCCATATTGAGCGGCCTCGGCGCCACCCATATAAAAATCCCTTTCCGTATCCACCTGAATTTTATCTATAGGCTGAGAAGTATGAAAAGTTAAAATATGATTCAGCTCCTCCCTCATTCTAAGAATCTCCCTTGCCTGTATGTCGATATCCGTAGCCTGCCCCTGAAACCCGCCCGCCGGCTGATGTATCATAATCCTGGAATGAGGGAGGGCAAACCTTTTTCCTTTTGCGCCTGCGGCTAAAAGAAGTGCCCCCATGCTTGCCGCCTGTCCCATGCATAGCGTCGAGACATCGGGTTTTATATATTGCATGGTATCGTAAATTGCAAGCCCGGAGGTTATAATGCCCCCGGGAGAATTTATATAAATATTAATGTCTTTTTCGGGGTCTTCAGATTCAAGAAAAAGTAGCTGCGCTATTATAAGATTGGCAAAGTTGTCATCTATCGCATCTCCGACAAATATAATCCTATCTTTTAAAAGACGGGAGTAAATATCGTAAGCCCTTTCCCCCCGGTGCGTTTGCTCTATTACTATCGGCACAAGCGACATTTTTATTATTCTCCTTTTTTCTTATGTATTTATATGCCCGTTACAGGTATGATACCTTATTTGCAACAAGAAAATCAAATATTTTATCCTCGAGCAAGGCTTGTTTCAGATTATTGCCGGCCTCCTCAGATGCATAAAAACCCTTTACATCATCTTCTTTTAATCCCGATTCCTTTGCTGTTTTCTTATAAAATTCTTCAAAATCGCCGGGGGCGACCTTAATATCTTCTGTTTTAGAAATCTCTGAAAGCAAATGATATAATGCCAGATCTCTTTCCGCCATAAGTTTAAGCATGTTCATCAAATCGCCCTTTTGCTTTTCGTCTGCGTCTTTATATTTGCCCTGTTTTTTTAAGTCCTCAAGCCTTGCCAATGCATCTTCCTCGACAATACTTTGCGGCAGCGGCAGGGGATTAAGTTTGACAAGTTCATCTGCGACCTGCGACCTGACAGCTTCTTTATATCTTTTATCCTCATATTCTTCAAGGTTTTTTTTGACATATTCCCTGAATTCGTCAATGCCTTTAAAATCGCCAAAATTTTTAACCGTTTCCGCATTAAGTTCGGGCAGTATTTTTTTATCCATCCCCTTAATAACCCCTTTTACCGTAACATTTCTTTCTTTGTCGTTATACTCAAAGTTATCGCCCTTCTTTTTACCTATAAAAACGGCTTCAAACGACTTATCGATAATGTTTGAGTTAAGGCTTATCAAATAGTCCTTCGCGTTATCCACCTCCTTACCTTCTTCGTCAAGAGTAATATAATCTATTTTAATAAAATACCTGTCATTATTGTTTATTACAACAAAATCGTCTATCTTTTCGCTATCCGCTATCCGTTCAAGCAGAAAATTAATTTCATCTTCAATAACTTCGCCAGTAATAGGCCTTTTCTTAACCTCTTTAATCTTTAAATCCAAATTTAAATTTTTCAAGGAGGGCATAACCTCGAAATGGATGGTATATTCTTTACCATTTCTTCTCTCCACCTTCGGAGTTCCGACAACAAATAGCTCCTTTTCGGCCAATATTTTTTTAAAATCCTCATTTAAAATCTCCCCTGCCGCTTCTTCAAGAAGTTCCGCCTCATAAAACTTTTTAATAACGGATAACGGGGCCTTCCCCGGCCTGAAGCCTTTGATATTCGACCTTTTAGCCGCAACCTCCAGCTTCTTTTTTAAGAGCTCGTTCGTCCTTTCATCGTCTAATTTTAAATTGACCCTTTTTTTTACCGGAGTTTCATCCTCTATAACAAAATTGCCCGCCGCATTATCCATTAAAATCCTCTTATTAATTTATTAAATTATAAATACATTATGCAAATTATATTATGCAATATAAAATATAACTGGCTAACCGACAAATATAGGTCTTTTTGAAACCATGTCGGGAAGAATTAAGTTCCTGTACGGCATGCCTTTAGTTTCATCTTTAATTTCCTTTATCAACTCTTCTTCGCTGATATTAAAATTCTTTCTTTCCTTATATCTGTTCCTAACTGACAAAGCCCCGCCTTCCACCTCTTTATGTCCTATAACGACTATATGGGGAATCCACTCTTCTTCGGCAAACATAATCTTTTTGCCAAGGCTAAAATCCCTATCGTCGATATCGGTCCTTATGCCGGAGCTAAAAAGTTTTTCTTTGAGTTTAACCGTAAAATCCAGAAATTTACCTGATACCGGAATAATCCTTATCTGCGTGGGGCTAAGCCACAAGGGTAAAACGGGAATAGCTTTTTTGAGGGCCTCCTCGAGAATAAGATACATCCACCTTTCTATCGCGCCAACCGAAGAATGGCAAATTATGCATCCCTCCTTTTCACCGTTTTCATTTACAAAATTTATGCCATACCTTTTGGCATCTTCCACATCGAGTTGGACTGTGGAAAGCTGGCAGGAACCGCCCACTGAATCCACTCCCTGAAACTCGTGTTTAAGTGCCCAGTAATGTTTCATCCTCGACAATGTTTCGATAAGGGCCGGCTTTTTTGAATATCTTAAAAGCTCGACAATCTTATCCTTGTATCTATTATAATACTCCTTAACTATTCTAAAAACAACGGCATATTCTATTTTTGCAGCCTCTGCCAAATCGGAATATTTTTTATAAAGTTCCCCGTATTCGTTAAAACCCTCTTCTAAATTGAGGCAAAAACTATGAATATCCGGCATCGTAAAGCCCCTTAACCTTCTCAAACCGGATAGCTCTCCGCTTTTTTCGTACCGAAAACTTTTTGAGGATTCATAAAACCTCAACGGCAGTTGTTTATAACTAATTTTTGTATCCTTGAGCATTGAAAAAAGCCCAAAATCACCCGCAAATCTCAAAACAAATTCCTTGCCTTTCGCAAATCCGCCGGCTTCGGTCTTTTCATCCGGGACAAAAACGGTATAATGCCGCTCATGGAAGGATTCCCCTTGCCCCTTAATCTCTGGTTTATTCCAGTTATATATCAGGGGGGTTTCGATCTCCATGCACTTTAGCTGATTTAGGGCAATATCTTCCGCCCAATCGGATAAAAGCCTGTATAACAGCGTACCTTTCGGGTAGAGCCTTAAATGACCCGAATCCGAGTTTTCATCGTGGCCGGCAATTTCTAAACGCTTCATGGCCGAAACGGAAGGGGGAGTCTGCCCGTCTTTAATTTTGAATTCTTCAAAAGCGATGACCTTTCTTAAAGACGGGAAATCTTTAAGCGCATCACCGTTTAATATTTTTTTATCGTTTAAATCTATTTTGACCTCGGCGCCATTATAATCCAAAATGAAAAACTCGCTTTCGACATCTTTTACCGCTTCTTCTCTTGTTTTTTTCGGGAATAATGCGGGCTTTCCCGCTTCGCCAGCCGGCGCTCCCGTAATATGCCGCGATGATTCGCTGAGCGGATGGCCCTTGCAGGACATTTTAAAGCTTTTATACCAGCCGAAAGGCGCCCTATGCACGGGATATGAGGATTCGAGCTCGCCCTTTAAGGCATTAAGGATATCAACGGCCAAGGCCGGCTCCGCCAAACTGTCAGAAAGGTGGGCATACGGGTATAAGACTAACATTTGCGGCTTTAACCTAAGGGCAATACCGGTTATTTCATAAAAGGCCTTTTTAACGATTGTATTAAAATCAACGGCATCGCTTTTTTCAACGGTACAAAAAACTACTAAAGGCTCTTTAAAAACATTTTCCGGTTCCCCAAGAAGATTTGGGACCGCTTCTTCGGCAATCGCAGTTTTTCCCGTTAAAGAATAACTGAATTCATCTGCATGAATGATTAATAGTTGCATAAATATTAAAAGTCGTTGGGAAGGTTTTCGAGTTCTTCTGCCGTAAAAACAGGGCCGTCTTTACAGACATAAACGCTTCCCACATTGCATCTCCCGCATTTGCCCAACCCGCATTTCATCCTGTTTTCAAGGGTCGTAATAATATCTTTTTTGTCAAAACCCATCTTTTCCTCTAAGGACTTTAATGCAAATTTTATCATAACCGGGGGTCCGCAAACAATAGCAATACTATTTTCCCCTTTAAGCGGAAGCTGCTCAAGAATGGCGGGAACAAAACCGGTTTTCCCCGTCCAATCCGCGGTTTCACCGCCCGGGTCAACGGTGATAACCACTTCGGTATTTTTATATTTCCTCCAATCGTCAAAGGCATTTTTATATAAAAGGTCGCCCACGGTTCTTGCGCCGTATAAAACGGTTATTTTGCCGTAATCGTCCCTTTCATCAAAACAGTATTCCAAAATTGATTTCACGGGCGCCATGCCGATACCGCCGCCGATAAAGATAAGATTTTTGCCCTTCATTTTTGATGTATCGAAATAGTTCCCGTAAGGCCCTCTGAATGATAGCTTATCGCCGGGGTTTAATCCGTTTATGCCTGTGGTTGCCCGGCCGGAAGTTCTGAAACTAAATTCAAAAAACTCTTTTCTTAGCGGGGACGATGAAAATCCGAAGGTTGACTCCCCTTCTCCTATAACCGAAAACTCGCCGAACTGGCCCGGTAAAAAATAAATGTCGCTGCCGTTTATGGTAAGGCGGATTGTTTTAGTGTCTTTAGTCTCCTGAATGATTTCCTTTATTTCTGCTAATTTGGGTAAATAAATATTTTCCATTAACTATCCGCTCCCCGCCATAAGTTAAAAAATTTGAATTAAATTTTATCAATTACGGTCATTATCTGCCGCCTTTCAAGTGAATTCCCGCTTTCTTGTCATTCAGCCATAATGACAAATAACAATAATTATTAAATTAACCCTGCCAAATCTCCCGCTATTTCCTTAATATCTATATCCTCGGGACAATTTCTCGAGCATCTGCCGCACCCGACGCATAAATATTTGTTAAATTTTTCATTGTATATTTTAAACTTGTGCATGAGCCTCTGCCTATACCTATCCCCTTGCGTAACCCTTGGATTATGGCCCGACGTATGAAGCGTAAATATTGCAAACTGGCAGGAATCCCAATTCCTAATCCTCCTGCCCTCTTTCAAATTCCCTTCATCCTGAATGTCAAAACAGTGGCAGGTGGGGCAGGTATAGGTACAAATCCCGCAACCGATACAGGATAAAAACCTGTCCTGAAAATAGTTATGTTCAAAATTTTTATCCAAAAAACTCTTTGTCTTCCCGATTTCAAAAACCTTCTTCCAATCTTTTCCGGCAGGCATTCTATCCCTTGAAATCTCTTTAAAAAGGCTTAGATGCGGGGTGATAAGGCTTAGACCCTTCTCGCTTAAGACAGACACGTAATACATGTTATCCCCCCTTTTAAGGAGTATATCCGAACCGTAGGAGCTTTCGGGCGAAAGCTGCATCTCCGTGCAAAAACAGTAATTGTCGGGTTTTTCGCATGCCATAGAAATTATGGTTAAATTTTTAAACCTTTCATTGAAAAATTCATCCTTATAGTCCCAGTTAAAAACCTTTTCCATTATGGGACCGGAGGCGGCATCGCACGGCCTTCCGCCGAAAATTACCCTTTTTTTGTTTTCGCCGTAATACATGTCAAGCCCGTCTTTGATGTTGACATCCGTACCCGACAGGGAATATTCAAAAAGCGTTTCTGTTTTTGGAAGAAGATACTCTTTGTACGACACCTTCGGCAAAAGAATACTTAAGTTTGCATCGATAAATTTATCTATCTTTCCGTAGAAGACGTCCCCGTCTTTATCCTTTGGAGCGATAACATCGAAATTATCCGCTATCAGAGAATCGACAAACTTTTGTAAATTTTCCGCTTCGGTTTCGAAATATTTTTCCTGCATTATATAGGCTCTCCCGACACCCTGCTTTACTTTATAAATTCGTTAAAATCGCTTTCGCTAAAAACCCCGAACACCGGTTTGGCATTAATATCTAACCCCGATTTATTCCCGAAAAGACTGTACGTATCCCGCGCCATTTTTTCATTAATCAACATAAGGGGAATATTTACCGGACAGGCCCGCTCACATTCGCCGCATCCTATACACCTGCCCGAAAGATGATAAGCCCTGATTAAGTTCCACTGGGCATTGCCCGTCTCCTCAATATTTGTGTCTATCCATTGGGGCATATTCTTTTCGACGATGCACCTCGAACAATAACATAACGGGCAAGCCTGCCTGCATGCGTAGCACTTTAAACATTTATCGAATTCTTTTTTCCAGAAAGCGCTTTTATCTTCGGCGCTCATGGAATCCAGTTCTTCAATCTTTGCATAAGGTTTTATATTGCCCGATAAGTTAAGTTTTTGGTTTTCGGAGGGGACAAGGTAGTCATATAATACGGGCGTATGTTCATTGCAGATAAGACATTTATCGTAAACGGTGGTTTCGGAAACCGCGGCCTCGCCTTTGTCGGCAAGATTTTGCCTGATAATGCCGTTACATTCCATGCCTATAATCTTTATGTCATCCCTTAAAAGCTGATACTCCTGTATTAAGGCATTAATGGCCTTTTCATCGCAACCCTTAACAACTATGCCTATTTTGCCAAATTTTTTAACCTCCGGTTTTTTCAAGAATACCGCCAAATCCTGAACGGCATAACAGCTAAAAGACAATCTGGATGCGTCCTGTGCCTTAGTGATAAATACAGGACGCATTCTTTGGGGAATTGAGCCTTTGGTATAACCGATTACCAAGCTAACCTCTCCACCCTCTAAAAGGTCTTTTGCTATCTTTTGCAACTTTTCGTCCGTATTTGCCATATATTATCCTAAATATTAAACTTAAACTTCCTCATCCTTGCCCCCTCGCCCCCCCCCCCAAGGGAGAGGAAAGGAGGCGGGGATTTAGGTTCGATTGACCTTACTTTTTAAATATATCGCTTGAACTACTCTTTAACGATTTAATCTTAGCGGTAAATTCATTAATTACGGAAACCCATTTATTGCCTTCCGAGGCGCTAATCCACGAAAATTCAACCCTGCTTAAATCAACCCCCAGAAAGCCCAATAAGTCTCTGAAAGCCGCATATTTTCTCCTCGAATGATAATTGCCGCTTATATAATGGCAGTCCCCGGGATGACAGCCTGAAATCAACACGCCCTTGGCCCCTTTCTTAAATGCCTCAACAATAAACAAAGGATCTATTCTTCCCGAGCAGGGGAGTTTTATCACTCTCACATTGTCGGAATATTTCATCCTGCTCGTTCCGGCAAGGTCCGCCCCGCTGTAAGTGCACCAGTTGCAAACGAATGCGATTATCCTGGGGTCGCCCGCACTGCCGTCGGATTTCACGGACCCTTCTTCTTTATCCCTTTTTTTATCTTCTTTTTTATCTTCCATTTATATTAATAGACCCTTTTTATGTTTTTATTTTTATATTGCTAAAGACCTGATCTCCGCATATATCTGGTCATCCGTAAATCCTTTAACATCTATGGATTTTGAAAAGCAGGCATTGACACATGCGCCGCAACCCGTGCAAAGCCCGGGATTGACATTGGCAACAACCTTTATAATCTTGCCGCTTCTGTCCTTAATCTCCTTTGGGCCAATCGCATTAAAGCCGCAAACCCTTTGGCAGTAAAAGCAGGCGACGCACGTCGCTTCATTGACGCTGGCAATCGTCCCTTCGACCTCGTATTCGTTCTTTGAAAACAACCCGAGTATTTTAGACGCGGCGGCAGAACCGGAAACAACCGACTCCGGAATATCCCTTGGACCCTGGGCCATACCCGCCAGGAAAATTCCGGCAGTGGAAGACTCGGCCGGGCGAAGTTTTGGGTGGGATTCGGTAAAAAACCCGTATTTATCATACGATATACCGAGCATTTGCGCAACTTTGCCTGCGCCATTTTTCGGTATAACGCCCGTTGCAAGAACCACCATATCCGCAGCAATCTCTACCTGATTGCCCGAAAGCGTGTCGGCACCCTTGACGATGAGCTTGCCGCCGTCTTCATAAATTTTTGACACCCTGCCCCTTAAATATATGGCTCCGTCCTGTTCCATTACCCCTCTCACAAACTCCTCGTATCCCTTGCTTGTCGCCCTTATATCTATATAAAAAACATAGCTTTGGGAACCGTGAACCTTATGGGCAAATAATTTCGCATGCTTTGCGGTGTACATGCAGCAAACCTTCGAACAATACGGAACGCCCTTTTCAGGGTCTCTTGAACCTACACACTGGATAAATACGATTGTCTGAGGGGTCGTTCCGTCGGACGGCCTTTTTATCACCCCTTCGGTTGGGCCGGATGCCGATAAAAGCCTTTCAAACTGTAAACCGGACACAACGTCTTTATATTTGCCGTAACCGTATTCGCCGTAAATGGAATTATCCATAAGGTCGTAACCCGTTGCGGCAACTATTGCGCCAACCGTTTCCTCGACAATTTCATCCTTCATATCAAAATCTATGCACTTTGGTCCGCACGCCTCATAGCATTTGACGCATTTTCCACCCTTTTTAAAGTGGAGGCAGGCCGATCTGTCCAATACCGGAACAAGCGGGACGGCTTGAGGGAAGGGAACGTATATCGCGGTTCTTTCGGATAAATTCATATTAAATTCGCTTTTGACATTTTTATGCATAGGGCAGACATTCCAGCATTCGCCGCATCCCGTACAGTCCTTTTCGATAACGCTTTTTGTCTTTTTCCTGATTTTAACCTTAAAATTTCCGATATATCCGGATACATCTTCAACCTCCGAATACGTATAAAGTTTTATATTCGGATTCTGGTTTACCTCGACCATTTTTGGCGTCATTATGCAACTTGAGCAATCGAGTGTCGGAAATGTTTCGTCAAGCTGAATCATCCTTCCGCCAATGGAGGGTTCTTTTTCCACAAGCAAAACCTCAACCCCGCCGCTCGCAATATCCAGCGCCGCCTGAATACCGGATATTCCGCCGCCGATAACAAGCGCCCTTTTGTTCAAAGGAACCCTGACGTCCTCTATCGGTTTGTCCCTCTTAACCTTCTCGACCATCATTTTCATTAAATCTATCGCTTTTTGCGTGGCCCTTTCTTTGTCTTCATGGACCCACGAAACCTGTTCTCTGATGTTGGCAATTTCAACAAAATACGGATTTAAGCCCTCTTTGACGGCAGCCTTTCTAAAGGTGTTCTCGTGCATATGGGGGGAACAGGCCGCAAGGACGACCCCCGTTAAATTCTGTTCTCTAATCATATTCCTCAGGCTGTTTTGTCCCGGGTCTGAACACATGTATTTATAGTCAACTGCGGTTACGACGCCCGGAACTTTTTTCGCTTCCTCGGTAATTTTGGCAACATCGACGGTTCCCGCAATGTTCGAACCGCACCAACAAACAAAAACCCCTATTCTTGACATATCACACACCCCTATAATTCTATAATTCTTTAATCTTTTCCAGGACCCTATCCGCCGTAACCATATGCCCTTCTATTGCAAGGTCTTTTGGATCTATTCCAAAAGAAAGCCCCAGAAGTTCGGTTATAAAAAGCACGGGCAGCCCTATTTTTTCTTCGTATTTTCTTTCGATTTCCCTTTGCCTGACATCTAAATTTGAATGGCACAGGGGACAGGCAACAACGACAATATCAGCCCCGTGCTTCTTGATATCGTATAAAACATTGCCGGTCAAAGCCATTACTACATCCGGTTTAGAAAGAGAGTTAATGGCGCCGCAACACTCGGTTTTATAAGAATAGTTAACGGACTCCGCGCCCGTGAGGCCGACCAGTTCATCCATAGACACCGGATTTTCCGGGTCGTCGAACTGCATAATCTTGGGAGGTCTAACCAACAGGCAGCCATAATAAGCGGCAACCTTCAGGCCGGTTAAAGGCCTTTTGACCATGGATTTTATCTTGTCTTTACCGGCAATCTTTATCAGGAACTCAAGCATATTGTTTATTTCCATACCGGCGCTATAAGGCATCTCTATGGAACCGGTTATCTTTTTTTTAAGAATGTCGTCGGTCTCAAGCTCATAATGGGCTGTTTTAAGCCTGTTGGAACATGCCGCGCAGGGGGCAAGAACCGATTCATATCCCTCTTTTTCCGCTATCGCAAGGTTTCTTGCCGGAAGGGCTATGGAAAGGTCGTGATTTATACTATGAGCCGCCGAAGCCCCGCAACAATTCCAATCCGGTATTTCTTTAATTTCTATATTTAATGCCTCCAGTATTTTTAACAGCGACACCTCATATTCGAACGATGTCCCCTTAAGAGAGCATCCCGGATAATATGCTAATTTCATATATATGATTTCTCCCAATGGTTTTAATATTTACTCGAAGTCTTTAAAAATTTTGGCAATTTGATTTAAACCGGAAATTTTTTCTCCGGATATTCTAAGCTTGCCTTTTTCAAACATTTTTGGAGCCAAAAACATATCCCTAAACAGGCGTCTTGTTTTTAATTTGTATTTTCCTACAAGCTCAAGTTCGAATATTCTTCCGTTGGATTTAACATTATCCAAAAAGACCTCGTGAAACACCTGAACCTCTTTTTCGACTTTTGATATTATGTCCTTTTTTTCGGCTATCTCTCTTAGAACATCCATAATTCCGGTAACCTCGAAGCCCTTAGGACAACGGGTGGAGCAGGTATTGCACGAGACGCACAGCCATATAGTCTTAGAATTTAGAACGGCATCCTCCATGCCAAGTTCCGTCATCTTTATAATCTGATTTGGGGTATAGTCCATCTCGAAGTTGACAGGGCAGCCCGCGGAACACTTTCCGCACTGATAGCATTTGGAGAGCTTATCGTGAAGCATCGATTCTACCAAAGATACAAAATTTCGTCTATTTTCTTCGTTTATAACTGTTTTCATCGTAAATATCCTTAGTAAATATCCTTGTTTTTTTTATATATTTTCTGTATTTTTTTATTGTAAAATTTTAAAATAAATCCTGCTGCTTAAAACCTCAAAGGCTTATTTTTATGGCTATTTCTAAAATAATGCATTAAAAGCAGTCTTATTATTTTAATTGATTTTTTATTTTTAGTCAAGCGATTTTAGGACTTTTGCAAGCGACTTTAGACTTGCTTTTAAATTTTATTAAATATATACTAACCCAAATTTTTAAAAAGTAATTTTTTAAACGGGGGAATAAAAATGAAAAATAAAAAAACAGCAAAAAATAAACATGCGTCTGTAATAAAAAAAACAAAAAAGGCATCTGCGGCAAAAAATAAAGCTACAGACAATCCCGTAGAAAACAGAATTGAAAATAAGCGCTCGGCAAAGCCGGAGGAACCGGCCTTAAACGGGTTTTCGAATAAAGAACTCGATGAGATAAGAAAAAATCTAATCCTTTTGAAAAGGGAAATTTTTAAGGAGATAGATGCAAGTATTAAAGAGGGCTCGTCAAAAGATTCTTCGGAATACCGGGGGGACAATTATGATATCGCATCCAATGAAAGAGACCGTGAGCTTTCATATATGTTAGGGGATAGGGAAAGACAGAAAATAAGAGAAATAGACAACGCGCTCCTTAAAATAAAAGAAGGAACTTACGGGGTTTGCAATGAATGCGGAGAGCCGATCTCAAAAAAAAGGCTGAAGGTAATTCCTTACTCCAATTTATGTATAAATTGCCAATCCCGCGCCGAAGAGGAGGGAAGAGCGCAAACCACGGATGACTATTTAGAAAATTTAAGGCATTTATCATCCTTAATGGACGAGGATGACGCATTTAAAGATTCGGATGAGTGAACGGGAAGAAACAGCTTGTCATTCTGTCATGCCCGATATCTTCCAGCGGGGGTTCGTTTTCTTTGCATATTTCTTTAGAGGCATAGCATCTTTTAAAATATGTACATCCGCCCGCTTTTTCTTTTTCCTTGTTAACCTCCGTCGATTTTTTATTGTTTTCGTTCAAATTTATAAAATTCAACCCTTTTTTGAAATCATAAGACAATATGGAATTATAAAGAACGTTAGAATAAGGATGGGCAGGAGTGTTAAAAAAATCGGGGGACGGCGAAATCTCCATTATCTTCCCGTTATACATAACGCAGACCCTGTCCGCAATATGTCTTACTAATTTTAAATCATGGGTTATAAAGATATAGCTTATTTTGCCCTTTCCCTTTAAATCCATAAGAAGATTTAAAATCTGCGCCGATATGGACATATCGAGGGCGGACACCGGCTCATCCAGAATTAAAAGCTCCGGATTTACGGAAAGACTTCTTGCGATAGAAACTCTTTGCCTTTGCCCTCCGGATAATTCGTGAGGATAACTATAAATTATTTCCTCGCCTAACCCCACATTCTTCAATAAAGAAACGGAGAAATCAAGCCTATCCCGTTTTTTAATAATATCGTTCTTAACGGCGGGATAAGAAATTATTTTATATATCTTTTTTTTTGGATTCAGCGATGAATACGGGTCCTGAAAAACCATCTGAATCTTTTTTCTGAAATTTTTCTTTTTGTCCCCGTAATCCAACAATTCCCCATAGTAATAAATATTGCCGGACGTTTTGCCTATTAACCCCGCAATTAACTTGGAAAGGGTTGATTTGCCGCAGCCGGTTTCCCCGACTACCGCAAAAATTTCATTTTTAATAACGCTGAAGGTTACATTATCGACCGCTTTAATAGCATCCCTTTTAATATCAAGTACAGACTTATAATAATTGTAGTGTTTTGAAAGATTGGAAATTTTTAAAATTATTTCTTTTTCCATATTTTACCCGGTTTTACCGGTTTTCCGTTTTATGTTGTTTTTATTTTTTTCCATGTTTAAACCTTAATGCACCTGAGAGACCTTTCGCGGGTTATATCGTTTAAGGGAATGCTTTGCAAGCAGTCCTTATCCTTTTTAAAACACCTGGAGTAAAATCTGCACTTTCCGGGCGTAAAGTCGTCTCTTGCCAAATAACCCGGTATTGCAAAGAGCTTCTGCCCCGGCATATAATCTTTTGACAGGGAAGGAATACTTTTAATTAAAGAAACGGTATAGGGATGCAAAGGGTTATCTATAACTTCCTCCGTTTTTCCACATTCCATTACCTGTCCCGCGTAAAACACATATACTTTATCCGATATGTTTTTCGCAATGCTCAAATCGTGCGTTACAAAAATAACTCCCAAACCGGATTCGAACCTTATCTTTTCGATAAGGTTTAAAACCTGCAAGGATGTAGTAACATCAAGCGCCGTAGTTGGTTCGTCCGCAATTAAAAAACAGGGATTAAGAACCATAGCCATCGCAATCATAACCCTCTGCCTCATACCCCCCGATAATTCATGGGGATAAGAGTTAAATCTTGCCCTGCCGTCCACATTCATGCGGTTAAGGTAGGAAATTGCAATCTCTTTTGCTTCGGATTTATCCCTTTTTTCATGGGCAAATATGGCCTCCGTAATTTGCTCACCTATTTTGATAACCGGATTTAAAGAAGTGTTGGGGTCTTGAAACACCATAGATATCAGCCTTCCTCTTACGGAAGGAAGATCCTTGGGATATAATTTTATAATATCCAGTTCATCCTTTTCCCCTAAACATTTTATTTTCACGGAACCAGAAACTATTTCAGAAACACCGGGCGGGTTTAATCTTAAGATAGAAAGACCCAGAAGCGATTTGCCGCTCCCCGATTCCCCCACAACGGCGGCGATTTCTCCGCCTTTCACGTTTAAATCAATGGAATCCACAACATTTATGTATCCGCCCGCCGGTTTTTTCAGATGCAATCTTAGCGTTAAATCTTTTATTTCAAGGTTCATTGTTTTCGCAACCGTATAAATCACATTCTTTCGAGAATTGGAATGCAAAGAAGTTTCAGGGCATTGGTTAAAACCGCCCTGACCGCCGTTAATATATAGAGGCGGGCTTTAATATACTCAAAATCCTGGCCTATTAACCTGTAATTTTGATAATATTTGTTAAAAAGGGATGCCAGTTCCAAAGCATACGAACTGATAATGGAAGGCTCATTAAAATTTAACGCCTCTTCTACATCGTCTTTAAAAATGGAAAACTGCTTTGCGATAAGGTATATTTCATCAAAATCTTTATCCCTTTCGGATACGGAAAATTCATCATCGAAAGAAACCCCCGCTTCCTTTACGCCGGCAGCGGCATGAAATATTATATTACCTGTGCCGGCTGCGCCATTGCCGGTTTCCTTTATGAGACGGGATATAAGGCTATTTATCCTTGAAACCGTATATTGAAGATAAGGTCCGGTTTGTCCCTCGAAGGATAAAACATTGTCCCAATTAAAGTTGACATCCGTATCCCTCCTTGTTTTTAAGTCGTTGAACACTACCGCGCCGATACCTATTTTAAGTGCGGCGGATTCCCTTCCGTTAAGCGTGAAAATATCTTTTCCGCAGTCTTTTTCGTCAAAACCCTCGGGGGGGTGGCCGTCATCTGATATACCGTCCCTTTCCTTCAGCTTTTCCATAGCCTTAAGCATTGCCTCGCGGATGTAATCCTCCAGAAAAACCAAATTGCCCTTTCTTGTGGACATGCCGATAATTCTGCCAAATTTCACATGAACTAACTTGCCGGCTGCGGAAGAGGCATATTTTTGAAAAACGGGATTGCCTTTCAGCGCGTTTTTTCTTTCCTTTAATACGTCAAAAATATTAAAAAGCTGACTAAAGTGCAACGATTGCTCCGAACCGACCACATAAATCATCTTACCGTATCCATATTTTGCCATTCTTAAGACGGCCGTAACAATATCTCTTGAAAGGTAAAGTGATGTTCCGTCGCTTTTGGCAATTAACGCCGGAGTTTTTACGCCTTTCAGAGGCACGATTATAGCTCCCTCGCTTTCAATGGCTAACCCGCTTTTATAAAGTATTTCCACGACTTCGTTTGCGAATTCGGCGCTTTGGGATTCCCCTTCGTAAACATCGAAACCGATTCCCATTAACTTGTAAATCCGTTTAAATTCCTCGATGCTTAATCCCTTAAAAAGACTCCATATTTTATATTGCCCTGCGCTGGTTTTACAAAAGTCGCCCTTATTTTCGGCGGTTATCTTTATGGCATTCCAATTATCTTCTTTTCCTGAGGCATTTGCGCCGTCCCGCAAATTTTCTAAATACTTTTCCAGCATCCTTTTAGTTCTTAATATATTTTCTTCCAGTCTTTTAAACTTAAGCCTTGCATCTTCCTCAAGACTCTTATCTTCCTGAACCTCCTTATGAATTTGCACATAAAGCCTATATAAGACCTTAATAGGGTCCTTTTCAAATTCGTGAAAATCTATATCGTCGTAACGGCAAAATGCGGTAATAAGTTTGCCCGCCCCTACTCCAAAATCGCCGAGATAATTTATCTTCAAAACATCGTATCCGCAAAATTCATAGATATTGGCAAGGCTCATTCCTATGACGGTTGACCTTAAGTGTCCTACTCCAAACGGTTTTGCTATATTAGGGGATGAAAAGTCTATAATAACCCTTTCAGGTTTGTCAAGATGCCCCCTTCCGTAATTGCGATTATTTTTTAAAACATTTCCTACGGTCGCCAAAATAAATTTTTCTTTATGGACAAAAAAATTAACATAAGGACCCTTTATTTCTATTTTCCTAAAAAAATCTTTTATTTGCCCGAAATTAGCCTGCGCATAATTCAAAAATTCTGCGGCAATGTCCCCGGGCTTGCCTTTAAGACCATATTTAGTCAAATAATAAGAGGCTACGGAGTAATCTCCGTAAGAATTACCGGGAGGCAATTTTATAAGCTTTTCGGCCTCTTTTGGTTCAATGCCCGTCTTATTTTTTTCTTTAATAAACGACGTAACGAACAGAATCAAGGTATTCTTAAAAATATCCATTATTTTTGCCTTTTTGATTTTAACTTATTCTATTTTAAAATTTTTTAAACTCTGCCTCTTTAATTTATAAGAGTAATTATAACAATTTAGTGCTTTAAAAAAATAGTAAAAATTTGATATAATTATAATAATATGGCAAGATGGACAAGACCCGTTTTGTAAAAATATGACAATACAATACACACAATACATTAAAAAATATTAAAAATGCTAAAATTAAAATTCAAGGAGGGTGTTGTTCATGGAGGAGAGGGAAGCGCTTGCCTTACCTAAATACCAGTGCGATGTGTGCGGATACATTTATGACCCGGAGGTTGGAGATTCCATTGGAGGAATAGAACCGGGAACGCCGTTCGAAGATCTTCCGGATTATTGGGTGTGCCCCATATGCGGCGCCGATAAAACCCATTTCCAACATTTTAGGGGATAAGCTTTAAGGATAAAAATTTTTAAAAAAAATTTTCCGCTTGACTTCATATTCCAAAATATATTAATAATTAATGTATGTTTAATATATTTAAGATATCGACGTCCGAATTGTTTAAGCGGGTAATATCCGCCATAATACCCGCAGTTATAGTTTTAGTTCTTGGCCCGGCTTTTTTAAACTATACCGGCTCCAGGGCATACGGCTTGTCTTATGAAAATTTTGTTAAGACGGTCAATAAATACAGACAAATTGGCAACCCCAACGCAAATGTCATGATTATCGAATATTCTGACTTTCAATGTCCCTGGTGCGAAAAATTCGAAGAAAAAGACCTTCCGTATATAATTAAAAATTATGTTAAAGGGGGGGAAGTCTTCATAGAATTTCGGGATTTCCCTCTTACAACGATTCATCCTTATGCCTTCAAAGCAGCGGAGTACGCGGACTGCGCCGCACTTCAGGGGAAGTATCTAAAGATAAGAAGCCTTTTGTACCGCCACCAGATGGATTGGAGCACTGCCGGAGATTTATATTATTTCCTTAAAGCGCATGCCGGAGGAGTAATAAATCTTCAACAAGTCGAGTCCTGCGTTAAAAGCGGGCAGGCTGAAAGGCTTATAAAAAGTAATATGGCTGCTGGGATAAGATTAAGGCTAAGCGGAACTCCGATTTTTTTCATATACAAAGGGTTAGCTCTTTATAAAAAAGTCATCGGATATCGCCCCTACTCCAGATTCAACGAAATACTCAAAAAAGCGGTGAATTAAAAATCCGGGGGCATCTCATATATTTCCGGTAATATATATATGCTTATCCCCGTTGTTATCGGGAATTTTCCTAAAATCTTTTATAAATTTAGAAACCAGCTTTTCCGTTTCTACAAGCGCTCTTTCTATTCTTAACCCTTTCGCAAGATACGACGTTAAACCTGCGGAAAAAGCGCAGCCTGTGCCGTGAATTTCTTTATCAGTATTAATTCTTTCGCTTTCATTAACAAAAAAATTATTTTCCGAATTTAGTACAATGCTATATATTTTGCCTTTATTCAGGCCTGCATTAAGGTGCGACCCCTTTATTACAATATTCTTAATTTCGGGTATCCTTTTTTTAATGGATTTTGCCGCTTTTTTCATTCCGTTTAAATCTTCGATCTTTTCTCCGGAAATAAATTCCGCCTCTTTGATATTTGGAGTGATAACCGTTGCAAGTTTGAACAAGGGCGTTAACAAATCGGGATAATTACCGGCCTTTGCTATAAGCCTTTTATTTGAAGTCGAAATATACACCGGGTCTATCACGACAATATTAAGCATATATTTCCTTATATATCCGCTTAACATCAGACTTTGCTCTTTACTTGCCATAAGCCCCGTTTTGAGAGCGTCGACGCAGAAATAATCAAAAACGGCTTTAAGCTCCAGATCAAAAAAACCTGCCGATACAGGCACCACCCTGTAAACATTATCCGGGTTTTGCGCCGTCATAGCCGTTATTGCGGATAAGCCTAAAATTTTAAATTTAGAAAATACTTTGGCATCGGATGTTATTCCCGCCCCTCCGGAGCCGTCGAAACCGGCAACCGACAAAACTTTTATCATTATTGCTCTCCGGTTAAGCCAAATTATTGTTTAAACTAAATTATTGCTGGATTATTTTTAACAATATTTTAAAAATTCGGGCTATTTTGACATAAGCTTGTAATTTCTTATATCCCGAAAAATCCTTAAAAGATCGCCGGCGCTTCTCGTATTCAAAATATCGGATTTTGTTGCCCAGCCCTTTTTAGCAATATTTACCCCATAATGCACGAAATAAAGGCTTGAAGCATTATGGGCGTCGGGATTTATCGAAATTAACACCGACTTTGAAATCGCTTCCTTAATATATCTCCAGTCTATATCGAGCCGCTTCGGATTAGCATTTAACTCGATAATAGTTCTGTATTTTGAGGCATAATCCAGTATTTTTGGAACATCCACGCCGTAACCCTTTCTTTCTAAAAGCAGCCTTCCCGTCAAATGCCCTATCATGGTCGTGTACGGATTTTTAATCGCGTTTATAATTCTTTCCGTCATCCGGAATTCAGGCATATTAAACTTAGAGTGAACGGACGCTATCACGAAATCAAGCATCGAAAGCGTCTCGTCATCGTAATCCAGCTTGCCATCCGCCAATATGTCAGATTCTATTCCTTTAAAGATCTTAATTTTGCCCTTATATTTATTATTTAACCCGTCTATATACCCGATCTGGGATTTCAAATCCGATCCGGTAAGCCCATTTGCATAATATGCGGAAACCGAATGGTCCGAAATACCGATATATTTATAGCCACTTTTTAAGGAAGCCTCCACCATCTCCTCCAAACTGTCTTTTCCGTCCGTATAGGTGGTATGGACATGGAAAATACCCTGTAAATCCCTTTCTTCGACAAGTTCCGGGATAGCATGATTAGAGGCGGCCTCAATCTCGCCGGCGCCCTCTCTTAGCTCGGGGGGAATAAACTGCATTCTGAAGACGTTATAAAATTCGGCTTCATTTGCAACCCTAACCCTGCCGGTGGTATTGCCCGCACCTTCATCTTTAAATATTCCGTATTCGCTTATTTTATAACCATCTTTCTTTTCCAATGTCCTCAACTCTTCGTTATGAAGCTTTGAACCGGTAAAATGGTGAAGCGCATATACAAAATCTTCATCCGGAACTATGCGTAAATCTACATGGATGCCGCTTTTTAAAACAACGCCAAGTTTAGTCCCCCCCGTGGACTCAACTCTTAAAATATCATCGTAATTTAAAAATCTCTCTATAAAGGCTTTATTGTCTTTTTCTTCAACCGAGGCAACAATATCGATATCGCCCACGGTTTCCATTTTTCTTCTCAAGGAACCGGCTATCATAATTTCTCCGGAAAGCTTATGGGGCGTATTTTTTAGATAGCTTACAAAAGCCAAGGCCTGCTCCAGCGCATCAACGTATAAGAATCTTTGACTAAAGGCCCTGTATTCTTCGATAGATTTCTTTAGATTCTCTATGGTTTTTTCACCAAAACCATGCGCCTTCAACGGTTTGTTCGACAAAATGGCATCGTAGAGGTCGTCTATTCCGTTTATATGAAAAGTTTTATATAGCATATTTGCCTTTTTTGGACCCAGTCCCCTTAATTTAATCAACTCTAATATCCCCTGCGGAACAGACTTGACAAGCTCGTCATAATAAACAAGATGCCCCGTATCTAAAAGCTCCTTTATTTTTAAAGAAAGGTCTTTTCCGATTCCGGGGATATTAATTAAGCCGTCTTCCTTAGATACCTCCGAAATGTTTTCGCCCAACGAGTTAATAACCCTCGCCGCATTTGAATAGGCGCGTATTTTAAAAGAATTTTCCGCTTTTATTTCAAGAATCTCGGCAATCTGTTCAAAAATACCGGCAATTTCACTGTTCGTCATAATATTTTAAATTGTATATTTCATTGTCGTATTATATAATAAAAAAATAAAATTGAAATTATATTATAAAGTAAATTAATTAAATATAAATATCCCATGGGGCTTTTATATAATTTTGTTCAATTTGTCTTTAGCGCTTTAAATTTTATCCTTTGGGCTTATATGTGGATAATTATAATAAAAGCCTTACTTTCCTGGGTAAATCCCGATCCGCGTAACCCGATAGTCCGGTTTATAAATGATATTACGGAACCGGTTTTAGAAAAAGTAAGAATAATACTCCCGTTAGGAAATGTTGTGGCCTTTGACCTGTCCCCGATTATCGTTATCCTGATAATATACTTTATTCAATATATTTTAAATTATGTCGAATTTTATTATGTATTGCCTTTAATATTTGCCAATTATTAATATTTTTTACATTATTAATTTATAGTATAAGTAATCGTATAATCTGGTTTAATTTAACTTAAAGCCGGTTATGCGGCAGGATGGCTACCATTATACCGAGACTGACTATCGCTGCGCTTAAAAGTCCTATTATAACAAGCGCAAACTTAGAATAGGCGTAATCCCCGAGAATTTTTTTGCTTCCCGCAAGCGCTATCAAAAAACCTAAAACTATAGGCAGGATAAATCCGTTAAATGCTTCAACATCCACCATTATGGTAACAAGCGGAAGCCCGGGAAGAAGTACAACCATAGCCGAAATAAAAATTAAAACAATATATACAAAGTAAAAGATTTTTGCCTCATTAAATTTATGGTTTAGACTGTGTTTATACCCCCATGTTTCACCAGCCGCCCAGGTAAAAGCCATGGAAACCACAAAAGCGGCAAGCAAACTTGAGCTATAAAGCCCGATTGCGAAAAAAAGCCCGGCATATTTTCCCGCCAAAGGTATCAGGGATGTTCCAATTACCTGGGCCGACGACGGCTTAACGCCGGCTCTGAACAACGTGGCCGCGGTCATAATTATTACCGCAATCATAAGAATCTGCGTGGCTATGCTGCCAATCAGCGTATCGGTTTCGGCAAGTTTAACATCCTTCTTGCATAAATTTTTATCGACCGTTGCGCTTTGCTGATAATAAATCATCCACGGCATTATAACGGCACCTGCGTTTGCAGCCACAAGCCAGATATAATTTCTATTGTTTAGTGGCTGCCTTGCGAATAAACCGTTAAAAATTATCTCGTGAATGTTAGGATGGGCAAAAATAGCGGCAGGTATAAATATAAACCCCGATAAAGAAAAAATAAGGGCGATACTCTCGGCTCTTTTATAACTACCGGTAAAAACTACAAAAAGTAATATTAAAAAACTTATTCCAACGGTATAAACCTTGGGTATCCCAAATATTTCCCCGCTTGCGGCAATTCCGGAAAATTCTGTTATCAAAGCGGTAAAGACAACGAGGAAAAGTGTTATCGTGGCAAACATCGCCCATTTTTCGCCGTAATATTCCCGTATAAGTTCCCCGTGTCCTTTCTTGGTAACGCAACCAAGCCTCGATGTCATGGATTGAACGAGGTAAAGCACCGGAATTAAAAGGATTTGAAGCGGTATTAATTTATATCCCCAATTGGCCCCTGAAACACCCGCCGTCGTGATAGACCCTGCATCCATATCCGCTATCATAACAATAAATCCCGGCCCTAAAACCTTAAAAAAATGGAGCGCCCTGTAAGAAATTCTTTTGTTAAGGATAAAAATACTATTTCTTTTATGCCTATGTCCTTCCCCGCTTTTTTCCTCCCCCTTATCCCCTTTTTTTCCGTTATGCCTTCCCTTAACAGCACAATCCCCTCTAACCCTGTTGTCCATCAAATTCGTGAGCCCCTTACCTATAAAATAATTTTCCTTAAAATGCCCGGATAATACATTACTAAATTTGTAATGTATTTCCCATATAAGTATTATATAATTATCCCTGTTTGTCAAGGAAAAATTTTTTTGCTGAATTTTAATTTTCGGCTTGGCAAATTTTTATATTTATGATATACTTTCAACATGAACATCTAAAAATCAATTTAGCAGCGCATAACTATGATATAATCAGCTATAATTAATTTTATCTTATATCCTATTAATTTTAAAAATCTGATATAATTTGACTTTAAACATTAAAAAATATTAAAATGCTAACATGAAAGTACTGCTTATTCAGCCGGATAATAAAAACACTATCGGACTTAACAATGTCGCCTTGATAGAGCCGACAGGCCTTGAAGCAATCGCGGGGAGCCTTCTAAGGGACGGCCATAATGTTAATATAGCGGATTTAAGGGCTGTGCAACATGATGCCGATAAATATCTGGAAGATATAATAAAAGAATTCAAACCCGATATTTTTGGATTTTCATGTTCATTCACCCCCGATGTTTACAGAACGATAGAGCTTGCAAAAAGGGTAAAAAACGACTACGGGGCAAGGTTTGTTTTTATAGGCGGGCATCATGTTTCCGTTTATCCTGTAGATTTTAATATAAAAGAGATAGATGCGATAGTCATAGGGGAAGGCGAACAAACCGCCGTCGAACTCATAAGGGCTTTTTCCTCAAATACTTCCTTGTCCGGGGTTAAAGGCATTATTTACAACGAGAACGGCAACCAGGTAAAAACCGGGCCTCGCGAATTGATTAAAAACATAAACGAACTCCCGTTTTTTGCAAGAAATCTTACCCGCGAATACAGAAAGAAATACTATCTCGGCATAAGAACATCGCTGGCTTGCCTTGAAACCGCAAGAGGCTGTCCCTTCAAGTGCGATTTTTGCAGCGTTTGGAACTTTTATAGGGGCTCTTACAGGTCTAAGTCTCCCGAGCGGGTTGTCGCCGAACTCAAAGAAATTAAAGACGACTATATTTTAGTTACGGATGATAACTTTTTTAGCGATGTTAGAAGAGCCAAAAAAATAGGCGAACTCCTAAAAAAAGAAAAAATTCACAAGCTATATACGATTCAGGCGCGAAGCGACACCATCGTAAAACACCCTGAACTTATTTCCCAGTGGAAAGAATTGGGGCTTTCTAATATTTTTATAGGCTTTGAAAGCATCGACGACGAAAAACTCGGCAGCATCAATAAAGACAACTCGTCTCTAAACAACGAAAAGGCCTATTATATTGCTAAAAAACACGATGTGGCCGTTACCGCCTCATTCATGATTTCCCCCGATTTTACAAAATTGGATTTCAAAAAATTAATAGATTTTGTAAAAAGGCTTAAGATAAGCGTTCCCGCATTTTCGGTCCTTACGCCGCTTCCCGGAACAAAACTATATAACGACCTTAAAGAAAAGCTGAACACGTTCAATTACAATTATTTCGACCTTTTTCATCCCGTTCTGGACACTTACCTGTCTAAAGCGGAATTCTTTAAAGAATTTTCCAATCTCTACAAGTCTTCGTACAAAACTTTAAATTTACGGGCCGGCGATATCCTGTTTGTTATAAAATATCTAATAACAGGCAAAATGCCTTTAAATCATATTTTCAAACTTAAAAAGTCTATGAAATTGATATCGACCCCGTCAACTTATGAAAAATGTTTGCTTGCTAACGATATAAACTAATCAGATAATCAGGCTCTTAATTTGCGAGTTTCAGGCCGTTTTAAAAACATTTAAAACCCGCGTTTTATCTACCTATTCTATTATATCTATTATGCTAAAGCTCTTTTGTCTTTTTTGTCTTTTAATTAAAATTAAAATTGTAAAATTAACCGTTGCAAAATTATCTTTCAAATATTATAATAACTTTTTAAACATTTGCATGCCTTAAGGAGGGTTATATTATTGAAGAAAAAAAACTTTTTAAAAGAAATCAAGCATCAGTTTCTAAAAAAATACGAAACTGCCGTTATTCTTAATCCCGATATGGAAGAGCTAAAGTTTAATCAATTTTTAGATAAGGTTAAGGATATAATGTCTAAAAATAATGCGGAATTCTTGGACTTTCATGATTGGGGAACCAGAAGGCTTTCGTACGGCATTAAGAATTTTAACAGGGGAAAATTTGCGATAATACATTTTTCCGCTAATGGCCCATTTATTCAGGAACTTGAAAGAAATTTAAAAATTATGGAAGACTGCATGCGATTTCAAACCGTTGTATATACAAAAAATCTTCAAGCCGTTAAGGAGGAAGTTATAAATGGATAGGGCACCTCACAAATATATCGTTAGCAAGCAAACATTTTTTATACGCAGAAGCTATATAAGGAAAAAGGCGTGTAGATTTTGCGCAGACAGGAATTTGCCAATCGATTATAAGGATGTTAAGCTTTTGAGAAATTTTGTTACCGAAAGGGGAAAGATAATGCCCAGAAGAATCACGGGTAATTGCGCTTATCACCAGAGAAGGATTGCAAAAGCAATCAAAATGTCGAGAATTGTCGCTATAATGCCGTACACGTCTATTAATGTTTAAAATTAACCCAATTTTTTTAAGCTTACTGTTATCGTTTTTACTTTTTTTATTTTTAATAGATTCGATACATTTTGGAGTCTATGCAATTATAAATCCCTTTTTATATATATATTTTAGCATTACTTTAATGTTGCTGTTTAAAATAACCGGCGCAAGATCTATTGCGCCGGCATCTATTGCGGCATTTTTTGCCGTTATATTATCGCTGGCTCAAAATAATATTAAATTAAGCGGCTATTTCTGGGCAAAATCCGGCGAAACCAGGCACTATTTTAACAACAGCTTGTTTATATTGATATTGATGATTCAATTATCGGTGTTTATTATAATACCATACGTTTTTTCCATTTTAACTTCAAAAAAAATCAGTCTGGCAAAGGCGATTTATTATCCGGTATTAACCGTATTCTCCGTAATTTTTGTTCTTGTAATTAGTTATTTATATCTTAACAAGATAGACGTTAATTCCCTGCTGAACTTTTATTCGAATGCAATACTGAAAAATATGATGGGTGTCTATAAACAAGTGGGCGTCGCATATCTTACGACCGCAAAAATGCGGCAGGTAATTTCAAAATTGCTTATGGACGCGCTGCTGCTGCTCCCGTCTATCGTCATAGCGCTTTCATGGACAGGACTTTGGTTCAGTTTTATAATTCTTAGAAAATTTTACAAGGGAAAGCCTTCCATATTTTTCAAAAATAATGAAAATTTATCATTATGGAAATCATCGGATTTTCTTATATTATTTTTATTATCAGGCATTATAGTTGCGATATTTTCAAACGGCATATATAAATTTATAGGATATAATATAATTTTTCTATCGTCATCTGTTTATTTAGTCCAGGGACTTACGATAATATCATTTTTACTTAACAAATTAAATTTAAATTTATTTTTAAAAATATTGGCTTATATTTTAATTATTTTATTTAATAATCCTTTGATGATTTTCGTTATTTTTATGGGAATATTCGATACATGGTTTAATTTTAGAAAAATTACATTAAATAAAAAAGGGGGGTTGTAACGGAATATGAAGGTAATACTTAAAGAAGATATTCAGGATTTGGGCGCAATGGGTGATACGATAAATGTCGCGGACGGATATGGAAGAAATTTTTTATTACCCAAAAAACTTGCCATTCCTGCCAACAAAGTTAACATTAAAATGGCGGAACATGAAAAAAGGCTTATCCGCAAAAGAAAAGAGAATGTGCTTAATCAGCTTACGGACATTAAAAATAATCTTGAAAAAGCGGAAATTAATATACACGTTAAAGTTGGAGAAAACGATAGGATATTCGGCTCCGTAACAAAGGTGGATATAGAAGATAAACTTAAAGAAATTGGCTTTAATATCAATAGAAAATCTATTGTGCTCGATAACCCCATAAAAGATTTAGGTACTCAAACCGTTAAGATTAGGCTTCATCAGGAAGTTATAGCTGAAATTAAAGTCAATGTCATCCCGGAATGAGTTTGAAAATTATTGCCTTTCGATAAGAAATGAGAGGCCGACTGTGCGCTTGCTCATATCATAATAAGCATAAACAATGCGATACTATTTTGAAACGAAAAGCTTCCTTTATTTATGGCTATCAAGAATAAAAGAAATAACCCTGAAAATAATATTAACCCGGCTTTCTTAAGGGATAATGCGGACGGCATTAAACGCGGGTTCGGCGAAGCCCAGATTGTCCCGCCAAACTCTATGGATGCGGAGAAAGCCTTGATTGCCTCTATCCTAATCGATAATTCCCAGGTAAATTTAATATTGGGAAGTATTGCTCCCGAAGATTTTTATGATACCGTCAATTCCAAAATATTTAATGTAATTACGCGCCTGGGCGAACGGGGCGAACCTATCGACGCAATAACCATTTTAAATGCCGTAGAAAAAGAAAAGGATTATACGAAATATTTTTTGGACTTTGATCTAAACGGTTATTTAATGACATTGTTCGAAATGCCCGCCGGCCTTTTTAATGTCGAGCAGTACGCAAAAATAGTAAAAGAAAAATCCGTATTAAGAAATCTCATTAATGCGTCGAATAAGGTCAGGCAAAAATGTTACGAACAACGTGACAATGTAGATGATATAATAGATTTTTCGGAGAAAACTATTTTTGATGTTACGGAACGAGACTCGTCCAAAAATTACGTTGAAGTGTACCCTTTAATACTCAACTATTTTACAAGGCTTTCCTCCAAAAAGCACGATGACAGCGATATTACGGGAATACACAGCGGTTTTACATACTTAGACGAGCTAACCAACGGCTTTCAACCCGCAGATTTTATAATTATAGCCGGAAGGCCCTCGATGGGCAAGACCGCTCTTTCTCTTTGCATTGCCAAAAATATAGCCATCAAAAAAATTCCCGTTGCTTTTTTCTCCCTTGAGATGTCCAAAGAACAGCTCGCAATAAGGCTTTTGTCTTTAACCGCAAAAATAGATTCGGCACAATTAAGAAGGGGAAGAATTCATAACCCCGATATTGAAAATATACATAAGGCCCTGAAAATATTGGAAGACATTCCAATTTATATAGACGACAGCGCCGGCATCACCGTTACCGAGCTCAGGGCTAAAACCCGCAGGCTGAAAAGAGAAAAGGGCATCGAGATTGCAATTATCGACTATCTTCAACTTATGAAAGCCTCCCCTTATATCGAATCCAGGGAGCAAGCCATTGCCGATATTTCAAGGTCGTTAAAAAGTCTCGCAAAGGAGCTTAATATGCCGGTAATTGCCCTATCCCAATTAAACAGGATGGTTGAATCCAGGCAGGACAGAAAGCCCCAACTTGCCGATTTAAGGGAATCAGGCGCCATAGAACAGGACGCCGATTTAATCATGTTTGTCTACAGGGAAGAGGTTTATAAAAAAGATACGGAGAACAAGGGCATAGCGGAATTAATTATCGGCAAGCAGAGAAACGGTCCGACAGGCATTGTAAAACTTTCTTATATTGACAAATATACATCCTTTGAAAATCTTGCTTACGAAGAAGATAGTTATGCATAAGTAGAAGCGGATAATGCAGCCATGCCTGCCGCCCCTATAATTCCAGAACTTTTACCAAGCATAGGCATCAGTATTTTAAAATGGGACGTGGAAGCCCTGAGCGCCCTTTTGCCAACCTCTTCTGCGACAATATTGAATAAATCGGGAATCCCGTCTATCACGCCGCCGCCCAATATTACCGTACAGGGATTTATTAAATTTACAACGGTTATAACGCCGTCCGATAAGTAAATTCCTATTTTTTTAACTAACTTAATCGCGCTGAGGTCTCCTAAGTAATAGGATCCGGCAATAGTTTCAGCGCTAATATTTTCTATTCCACCCGCCATCTCTATAATTTTCATAAAACCGGCCCTATCCTTTAAGGCCATTTCTTTTGCAATTTCCGCAATTCCTCGCCCGCCGGCATAAGCCTCCAGACAACCGTTATTGCCGCACGTGCATTTTCTACCCCCGGAAACGACAACAATATGCCCGATTTCTCCGGCAGTGTTGGAACAACCGGGAAGCAATTTGCCGTCTATAACAACCCCGGAACCTATTCCCGTACCCACAAAAATACACACGATATTGTTCCCGCCGGTCCCCGCTCCCCATTTCCATTCACCGTAAGTAATGGCGGCTAAATCGTTTACGACCTTAACCCTTAACCCCGTCTCCCTCTCCAATATTGCCCGCAGGGGAACATTGCGCCAATTTAAGTTCGGGGAAAACAAAACATCTCCGGTTTTTTTATTTATTTGTCCGGCAATGCCGACTCCGATTCCTGAAATATTATACTTGATATTTTTCTTCAAAAAACATTTTAAGTTTTTTGTTATAAACTCAACCTGTTTTTGCGGCGGGGCCGGCGGCGCGGGTTCTATGGGCCGTTGGACTGACACAGCATTGACAAATTCATGAAAAGATTTAAAATCTTCATCCATTACGATGCCTTTTTTGTCCACAACCCCGAACCTGAGATTCGTTCCGCCGATATCTATTCCAAGATAATATTTTTTCATAAAAGAAGACTTGCGTTATTTAAATTTTTATTCCATATTTGATGATACCAGCATAACCGAAGCCAAATCAAGTATTATTTATCCACGCCCATTAGCATCCCGGCTTTCTTAAAGAATAAGTAAAAAAATAAATTTGGCTGTTAAATGCATAATTTACATAATTTGTTAAATATGCTAAAATTATCCTAGTCTATGTTGCTTCTGCGGTGTGCTCTGACGGGAATTTATTTAAGCCCGGCATATTTTCTTAAATCTTTTAAAAGTAAGTTAAAAAATGGACAGGCTTGCCGCAATCTTGCAAAAAAACGGAATGTCGAACAGAGGGGCTTTTGAATTAAACGGCCTCTTTTCTCAAAATAATAGGGATTTACTGTTTAATCTTGTAAATTTTACCCCGAAAGACGCAAATAATATCTCTAAAATAAGCCCATGTATGAAAAAAGGGGCTCAGGACATGGCAAATTCCTTTTATGACCATTTACTATTAATCGAAGATACAAAAAAAATCATACTTTCGAAACCGGGCCTTTTGGAAAGGTTAAAAATGACCCAAGCGGAATATATAATATCTTTATTCAGTTTAAACTATGATGAAAATTACTTTAAAAGCAGGATAGCCATCGGACTTATTCACAATGCCTATAACGTCTCTCCCACTATTTACATCGGAAGCTACGGTTATTATTATCATTTAATATCCCAATCCATTCTAAAATGCTGTGAAAAAACGGGAATTAATTTTGCCGACGTTTTAAGTATCGTAAATTCCGTTCAAAAAATAATAATCATGGATATAACCCTTGCCATCGAGTCTTACTATAAAAAATCAATGGACGACACCTACAAAATTAACCATGAGTCTTTACAAACACTTTTCACGATTGCAGAGTTTAGAGACGAAGATACCGGCAGGCACATCTTAAGAATGTCCAACTTTGCAAAAATTATAGCCGCAGAAGCCGGCATGGACGCCCTTTACCAGGAAGAGGTGCTTAATGCAAGTCCAATGCACGATATTGGAAAGGTCGGAATTCCGGACAGCATTCTTTTAAAACCTGGAAAACTCACAAAAGATGAATTTGAGATTATGAAGTCTCACTGCGAAATAGGCTATGATATATTGAAGAATTCAAGCTCCCCAATCTTAAGAAACGGTTCTATAATCGCCTTATCGCACCATGAAAATTTTAACGGGACCGGCTACCCAAAAGGTTTAAAAGGTGAAGAAATACCGCTTAACGGAAGAATAACTAAAATCGCCGACGTTTTTGATGCCCTCGTTAATAAAAGGGTTTACAAACCTGCTTTTACTATAGATGAAGCCATTAGAATTATGAAGGATGAAATGAAGCCGGGGGAGGTCTTTGATCCGGATTGTTTTAGCGCCTTTTTGAAGGGGTTGGATGAAATAATAACGACAAAAAATATGATAGATGCGACGCAGTAAAATAATTAAATTTTTACTATTTAATCTATTTGGGTCCTCTTGCCGGCAAACGAACCTATAATTTTGTTCCGTCCGCTGCTTTTTGCCTTATAAAGTGAATCATCCGCCGTCTTTAATATATCTTCAGCGCTTTTAATATCCTCATCCGGCAATGAAGCGATACCGATGGAAACGGTAATTTCCCTATCTATCTGGGTAAATTTTAAATCCTGTATTATTTTTTTTATCTTTTTAGCCGTATAAACTGCATTTTTAAAATCGGTTTGCGGTAAAATTATCACAAATTCCTCTCCCCCGTATCTTGCGGCAGTATCTACACTCCTTGTATTTTCATTTAAAAGGCTTCCCAATTTTGCCAGAACTACGTCTCCAACCTTATGTCCATAAAAATCATTAATAGACTTAAAGTAATCGATGTCTATAAATAATATTGACAGATTATTATTGTATCTTTTAGCTCTATCAAATTCTATTTCCAGTATTTCGTTTAGTTTTCTTCTATTGTATAATCCCGTAAGTTCATCTGTTATGCTAAGTTCCTTAAGCGTTTCATGTAATCTTGCATTGTCTAATGCAATGGAAAGTTCTTTCGCGACATGTTCCAAAAAGGATATATCTTCCTTATTAAAACCATAAATACTTGATACGGTTAAAACACCGATATTTACATCCCCTATATAAAGAGGAAGCCATGCAATATCCTTTGGAAATACCTCGCAGAAACCGTAATCCACCAATTTTTCGGTTCCGCCATTCTCCAAAAGCTCGTCTTTATAAAGGGCTGCATTTTCCGGAATATTATGAAACCATATAGTTTTCTTTTTTGAAAGACAATGCCCTGGTACTCCTTCGTCCGCTTTGATTTTGCCGGCGGCAAATTTTCCCATGCCATAAAATTTCCGCGGGATTAAAAAACCTTCGTGATTATCGATGTGTAATGCGTTGCCGGCGTCATCACTCTGGCCGGCTAAGGCAGTTTTCCTTTCGTCATTATCATGACTTGACCGGCCATCATTTTCGTAGATATATATAATGCCCGATGAAAGATTTAATAATCCCTCTAAGATATTTAAAGAGGAAGACGCAATATTGTCTAAATCTAACGAGCCGACTAAAAAATTCGAAAAGACATTGTATTTTTGCATCCTTTCTTCCCTATCTTTGACCGTTTCAGTCATTCCGGTGAAATTCTTGCCGATATCTTCAAATTCATCGTTTGTTTTTATAATAAGTTTTGTATCTAAGTCTCCCTGTGTAAAATTTTGTATAGCCTTGGCTATGGCAAATATCGGGTTTAAGGTATCTTTAGAGGCAATATAAGAGATAATAAAGGAAATGATTAAACCCAGAATAATAACTGCCGAAGCATAAATGGCGATTTTTCTAAAAATAGACAGGTATTGCCTATTTGAAACAAAAACAGCGATGGAGCCTATAACATGCCCGTCTATGTTTCTTACTGGATGAAACGCGGCAAAAACATCCTTTCCGTTATAACTTATCTCTTTAACAAGATTTTTCCCGCCAATAATTTTGTTACGAATGTTATTTGGAAGTTTTGAACCTGCCCTAAAAATATTCCCGGTAATTTTTAAGGTTGAAATACATACCTGCGCATTGGACGCGGAGGCAAAAACGGCCGCGTTTACATGATATTCATTATAAATTGTCTCCGGCAAATAGCTGTTGCCGTTTAAATTAATGAGCCCAAACATAGAACCTATTACTTTGCCCTCATGTATAAACGGAACGACGGCAACCAAAAACATGTCGGATGAGCTTCGCCGGCCGTAGGCGCCGTTACCGGTAACCTTAACACCCATCCTTGCCAATGCAATCCTTTTAATTAATGCGGTTTTAACAACCGGGAAACCCGTATGAAAAACATTAAACATCATCCGCTCGAAGGACGGTTTGAACCCGCTGGCGCCAGAGGCCCCGGCTAAAATACCGCCGCGGCTATCGGTAATTCCTATATAATCTGCAAAACCGAAGGCATCCGTGTAAGATTCGATCAGGCTGTTTATGAAAGAAATATTTTTATGTGTAATTGCATTAATTAAATAAGGATTATTTGAACTTATCAGGAAAGCGCTCTTAAGCTGGTTTCCTTGGGAATAATAAATTCCTTGGGCGCCGCTTAATGTGATTTTAATTTCATCTAGCGTCTCTTTCTTTATTCGCTCCTTAAAGATAAATGTATTGACGGCTGCAAGGAGTATTAAGGGCAGTAAAACGGCTAAAAAAAATGAAAGCACAAGTTTTTTCTTTATGCTCATTTTTGGTCTAAAACCCGCCGAATATTTAATCTCGGACATAAAAAACGCCTGCCGTTTTATAGAAACTATCTAATTCTATTTAAAAGAAGTTCTATTTAAAAGAAGCGTTTAATTTTATGGAACAATAAGAGGAACACATGGAGCATACCTTGTCGTCTTTAAGGGGTAAAGAGGCTCTTATTTCTCTCGCCTTTCCTGGATCTAACGAGCTTTCGTACTGCGCTTCCCAATTCATTGCGCGCCTATTTCTGCTCATAGTTATGTCTTTTTCTATTGCGCCTTTCACACCCTTTGCTATATCCCCGGCATGCGCCGCAATCTTAGCCGCAATAACACCCTCCTTAACATCGGCAACTGAAGGAAGCCTCAAATGCTCCGCGGGGGTAACATAGCATAAGAAATCGGCGCCCGCCCCCGCGGCTATCGCTCCGCCTATCGCACTTGTAATGTGGTCGTAACCCGGAGCGATATCCGTGACAAGCGGCCCCAAAACATAAAACGGGGCCCCGTTACAAAGGCTTTTTTCTAATCTTATGTTTGTCTCCACCTGATTTAACGGAACATGGCCGGGACCCTCAATTATAACCTGAACCCCCCCTTCCAGCGCCTTTTTCTGAAGTTCTCCGAGCGTGATAAGTTCCGAAACCTGGGCTCTGTCTGTCGCGTCGGCAAGACTTCCCGGCCTCAACCCGTCGCCGAGACTCAATACGACGTCGTTCTTTCTTGCAATTTTCAAAAGCCTGTCGTAGCTTTCGTAAAGGGGGTTTTCCCTGTTATTTTTTATCATCCATGAGGCGATCAAAGAGCCTCCCCTTGAAACTATTCCCATAATCCTTGCCTGCCTATTCATTTTTCTAATGGCCTCCAGCGTCAATCCGCAGTGAACGGTAATAAAATCGACGCCTTCTTCGCACTGTCTTTCGATAACTTCAAAGAGGTATTCCGGATCAAATTTATTCATTATATTTATATAAGAATCTGAACCTGCGGCTCCGTTTTCCATTACGGGCTGAAATGCCTCATATAACGGAACGGTGCCCACGGGCACGGATGAGTTTTTAAGTATCTCGCGCCTGAATTCTATAATATTTCCGCCCGTAGATAAATCCATAACGGCGTCAGCTCCGCTATCCATCGCCGCAAACAGTTTTTCCAATTCCGATTCGATATTATAACTATCCCCCGACGAACCGATGTTTGCATTTACTTTCGTTTTTAAATTTTTACCGACGGCAAGCGGTTTTATATTCCTGATGCGGTTCTTCGTTATAACGGTATAACCGTTCATTATGTCTTGACAAAGCTCCATAGCCGGAATGCCCTCTGCCTCCGCACAATATTTCATTTCGTCTGTTACTATATTATTTTTTGCAGCCTCTATTTGATTCATATAACTTCCCCCAACCGTTACGTTACATTATACCATTTTTTGTATTATTTATAAACCGGCCATTCTATTTCTATAGTGAATTTAGCTTAAATTCTCAGACAGGAATTTAACGGTACCATAAATATCGTCTTCCATGAGAATTCCGGATTGAACCGCTATATATTTAGCCCCGGCATCCCTTATTCTGCCTATATTACGCTTGTTAATTCCGCCCAGCGCAAAAACAGGAATCCCCGCCAAGTTTACCGCCTTCTTTAGCAAGCCCACCCCTTGCTCAAAATCCTGATTTTTAATTTTAAAAATGGGGCTAAACGTTACGGCATCCGCCCCTTCGTCTTGCGCCGTTATGACCTCGCAAACGGAGTGGGAAGAATAAAACACCTTAAGATTTTTAGCTTTTTCTTTGACGGCTTTAATGGGAATGCTGTTTTTGTTTAAATGGACTCCGTACGCTTCAAGAGCTAATGCAACATCTATTCTATCATTTACAAAAAGTTTTACGTCTTTATACTTGTCCGTTATTTTTTTAATCTTTTCCCCTAACGAAATAAATTCTCTGACGGCAACATCTTTTTGTCTTAATTGAAAAGCCCTTACCCCGCCGTCGAAGCATTTATTTAAAACCTCCAGATACCTTTTTTCGCTCTCAAAAAAATTTTTATCCCCGATTAAATAGATATTAAAATCCATAAAAACTCATAAATGGAAAAATGGAAAATAAAAAACTACATACCGATGCTTCGCTAATTATGTACGGTTAATTATATATTTTAAATTAAAGATTGTCAATTAAGGCATTCCTTGAAGCTACCTCAAGATTGCCAGATTAATAATAATCATTAATAATAATTAATAATAATTAATATTGTTTGATAATTTATATTAAATATTTCTTGCAATTTATTTTTTTTATGTTAGAATCTAAATAAAATGCAGTCTTAACTTAATTGAAACTTTTAAATAAATTAAATTTTATTGCGGAGGTATTTTATGAAATGGAAATGTTCCGTGTGCGGTTATATTCACGACGGTGATTCAGCGCCTGATGTCTGTCCAAGATGCGGGGCGCCAAAGGAAAAATTTGAGAATGTTGCGGCTGATGCCTCTCAAGTCATCGACCGCTCCAGAAAAACAAATCAATTACATATGGATTTAACGCATCTTCTCACGAAGGTGCTGGAAATTGCGGAGTCTGGAATTGAGGACAATTTGGATCCCGGATGTTTAAATGTATTTCAAAAAGCAAAAAAAGCCGCATGGGAAGTCAGACAGATGTCAAAAGCCGAGATAGCGGTTCATATCAACAAACAAAAATGGGGTTAATAACGAAACGTGCTTAAACTTAACCGCATCGAACCTTTCTATCCGGCGGCATCGTAACAGGTTTTAGCCCCTTTACTTTAAAAAATTCCGGGTTCAGGGGCTAAAGCATTTATTCCCTTTTATTCCTTAGGCTTGCAGGTATTTATTTTTAACACCCCGTATAGCGGGCAATACCTTATTATACCGGTAACCAACGCAATAACCCCTATTATTAAACTTATAATGCCGATTACGCCATAGAACACAAAGAACAATGCTATCAGGATAACCCCTAAAATTATCCTTACCGTCATATTCGTTTTGCTAATATTGCAAGCCATAGCCTACTCCTCCCTTTTTTAAATATCATTTTTAATATATTCAATATAATTTAACATAATTTTAAATTAAGATTTTATATTCCCGGCTCGCGGCTCCCTTATTTTTCATAAAAACCGGAATGCTAAAACCAGTATTCGGGATATTTTCTATTTTTCGATAAGTTATTCACCAACAGGGCGATAACTAAAAGAACTGCGGCTCCGAGGCCGGCTGGAATAATAGCGTAAAGATACCCCAAATTATATATTGCCTTACCGCCGATTACCGCTATTAAAGCGGTTGCCCCGCCCGGAGGGTGCAAAGTCTTAGTTGCGAGCATCACCATAATCGCCAGGGATACTGCAAGAGCCGAAGCCAGCATAATGTCGTGTCCAAAAAACTTGTAGCACGTTACGCCGACCAGCCCCGATAAAACATGTCCCCCGATAAGGTTGCGCGGCTGCGCCAGAGGGCTTTTTATAGCCGCGTAAATCAATACGGCGGATGCCCCGAAGGAACCTATAAATAAAGTTAAATCCAGCGGGGTAAAATACCGTGCCGAAAGATACCCGCATGCGGCAATGCCCGCAAACGAACCTATGCCCGACCATACAATTTCGGAAAAACCGACTCCGGGAGGACTCTCGCCCCCTCCTCTCATTTTTTTAAAATATTCTTTCATATCCGCCTGCTGCTCCCTATGCTATTTACAATGTCGCTTGTAGATATAATCCCGGCTAATTTATTATCGTTACTTACCACGGGCAGGTTGTTTATCCTCATTTCAAGCAATTTATTGGCCGCATCTTTTATATCGCTACCTAAAGGGACGGTAATAGCCGGGGATGTCATTATATCTTTAGCCATTTTGGCCGAGATAACATTCTTATGAGGGGTAGGCACGCCGATAATATACCTGATAACATCCTTGAAGGTATTGTTTTTTGCGACACCCGCCGCTACGATGATGTCTTTACGGGTAATAATGCCTATCACCGTATTTTCGTCGTCAACCACTGGCAAGCAAGGTACCTTACTTTCGGATAACAGGTGAATTGCCTCGCTAACGCTTGATTTTTTAGTTATGGACATGACATTTTTAGTCATCACTTTATCTACGGTAATATTAAGCAGTCTGGTCCTTGCATGATTTAAAGCATGAATATATATTTCCTTAAAATCTTCCAAGGAAATATCCATATATGTTTTAACTTCTTTAAACGCAATTTTTATATCATCATCGGATATTTCTAAAAATCCGGTATCATTCTTCATGCGAAATGTAAGATCATAATGTTTAATATATTTTACATATTAGGATATTTTATATTAATTTACAACTGTTTTTTTATATGCATGCCGCATGCCCCGGGCCAAAAACCCCGCATGGACATGCGGGTTTTAATTGATATTGATAATTTAATCTGCAAACCCGGCATAATACCATTTTCTTATATCATAACCTATGCCGGAGGGGGCCGGCTTTATCCCGTTAATACTATTTTTTACCACAGGCATCGCATACGGTATGTACAAAAAGGTGTAGGGCGATTCCTTCGCGAGAAGTTTCTGGATCTTAAAGTAATACATCCTTTGTTTTTTTAAATTAAACGTCGAGCGTGCTTTTCTGAATAGACCGTCTATTTGAGGGTCGCTAAACGATGTAAAATTTAACCCCTTTGGAACGATATTGGAACTTGTGAATATGGCTGCGTTGTCATACGGGTCGGGGGTAATGGTAAACCCGAGCAGAACGCTTTGAAACCTTTTTTTCATAATAAATTCGGATATTAAAGATGTCCACTCCATCACCCTTATGCCAACCTTAATACCTATTTTTTTCAGGTTTTGCTGAATAATCTCTGCCGCGGATAACCGTTCCGGATTTCCCTGCGGGGTTAATATCGTAAACTTAAAGGGGATTCCACCCCTTTCCAAAATTCCTTTTTTATTCAGGCGCCACCCCTTCCTATTTAAAAGAATAAGCGCCTTTTTAGGGTCATATCCGTATCTTTTAATATTTCTGTTATAAAAATATGTTCCAGGCATAAACGGCCCGTAACATTTTATGCCCAATCCTAAGAGCGCCCCCTTAATTATTTCCTTTTTATTTATTGCATAACTTAAAGCCTGCCTCACTCTGACGCTTTTAAAAAGCGGGTCCAAAAGATTATAGCCTAAAAAAGTGAAGCTCAATGAAGGATGTATATATTTTTTATAGCGTGAATTGAATTTTTTGCCGCCCGTTTCATATCGAAACTGAAGGGGGGTTAAACCTGCATAGTCTATACCGTTTGATTTAAGTATTAGAAACATGGTCGAAGAATCGGGGACTATTTTATAAATCAGCCGTTTTATATGAGGCGCTCCCATAAAATAGTGCGGATTCGCCTTTAATATTATTTCGTATCCGTGAATCCATTTATAAAATTCATAAGGGCCCGTACCTACGGGATGGCTTCTTAACTTAGTGGTCAAAAGGTTTTTCCCCTTAAGCAGGTGTTCCGGCAATATACTTAACTCCCAGGAAGCTAAAGCCGGGGCATAGGGTTTTTTATAGGTCACCCGAAAAATATACTTTCCGATAATTTTTGCCTTATAAACCTTAAGGTATTCCGCGGCGTAAGGGGTAGGAGTTCTGGGATTTACCATTAAACGGTAGGTAAAAAGGACATCACCTGCGGTAAATTTATGGCCGTCCTGCCAGCGCACATTATGGCGGAGATAAAACGTTATCGCCTTTCCGCCGTTACTGATTTTCCATGATTTTGCAAGATCGGGAACAATTTTAAAATTACGGTTATAGCGAACAAGCCCGTCGTAAATTTGGGAGGTAACCTCAGCCGTAGGGGCGTCAGCCGCCATATTGCCGATAAGATTGGTGGCATCCGCCCCAAGCCCGATAACCAGAGTATCTTTGGCTTTATTTTGTTTATTTTGGAATGTAACATTTTTTGCAGCTTGCGGATAAGACCTGTGCAACGAAAAAACACCTGTTAAAAATAGGTAGGCGGCAACAATCAGAAAGGCAAGCAACAAAAAAAACGCCGCCGCCGGCAACATTGTTATCTTTTTAGAAATCATAATGTTTTCATTATTGCAAAATATTCATATATTTTTCAATAATTATATCAGTTTAAAAAAAAATATTGCAATATTGCCTTGTTTAATTTATAATACTTTATCCGTATTATCTTAAAATTGAAAGCCGTATTAACAAAATAAAAAATTAAAATTATTTGACGTAAACCGGCACTAAATATTAATCAATTAAATAAAAAGATTGAAAAGATTCTAAGTGGGAAACAGGGGTTGATAAATGTTAAAACATGATGTAGTTATTGTAGGGGCAGGGCTTGCGGGCTTAAGGGCTTGCGTCGAGCTTAGAAAAAAAGGGGTGGATGCGGTAATATTAAGCAAGGTTTATCCTACAAGGTCTCATTCGGGAGCGGCGCAGGGGGGGGTTAATGCCGCCCTTGATGAAAACGACTCATGGGAATCCCATTTTTTTGACACGGTTAAGGGCAGCGACTATCTTGGGGACCAGGATGCTATCGAAATTTTAACAAGCGAAGCGCCTGCAAACATTATCGAGCTTCAAAGGATGGGCATCGTTTTCAACAGAAACGACCTTGGGGGCATAGCCCAGAGACCCTTCGGCGGACAAAGTTATCCCCGCTCCTGCTATTATGCCGATGCCGTCGGACACATGATGCTGCACGGGCTTTTTGACAATGTCCTTAAATATAAAACAAAAATCCTTTACGAATATTTTGTTACAAGTTTAGCGGTTGACAATGGAAAAGTTAGCGGCGTAGTCGCTTATGATATAAAAAACGGAAGGTTTGAGGGTATTGCCGCAAAGGCCGTATTGTTTGCCACGGGCGGTTACGGGCAGGTTTATTCTTCCAACACAAACGCGCTTATCAATACGGGCGACGGTATGGCCACCTCGGTTAAGGCAGGCGTTCCGCTTATGGATATGGAATTCGTACAGTTTCACCCTACAACCCTTAAAAGCACCGGAATATTAGTTACCGAAGGTGCGAGAGGCGAGGGGGCTTACCTTCTTAATTCCTTAGGCATCAGGTTTATGTCTAAATATGCCCCCAAGACAATGGAACTTGCCCCAAGGGATGTGGTGGCAAGAGCCGAACAGACGGAGATAAATGAAGGAAGAGGTATTGACGGAGCTATTCTGCTGGATGTTCGCCATCTCGGGAAAGAAAAGATCATGGAGCGGCTCCCCCAAATAATGCAACTTTCAATAGATTTTGAAGGCGTCAACCCAATTTACGAGCCCATTCCGATTAGACCGGGCGCACATTATTCGATGGGCGGTATTAAAACCGACAATAACGGCAGAACGGCTACTGCGGGATATTACTCGGCGGGGGAATCCGCCTGTGTCAGCGTTCACGGGGCAAACAGGCTTGGCGGCAATTCTTTGCTGGATACCATCGTATTTGGAAGAAGGGCGGGCATCGATATTGCGGAATATATAAAAGATGCCGCATTTGCTAAGTTTGACGAATCGCTCATACGAAGGGACGAGGATATTTTGGATAAACTTAAAAAATCAAGCGGGAAGGAAAAACACGGGTTGTTAAAGGCGGAACTTCAGGAGGAAATGAGGGCAAATGTCGGTGTTTTCAGGGAAGAAAAGGCTATGGAAAAAGCCGTTAAAAAGATTGAAGAACTTAAAGAGCGCGCTAAAAATATCGGGGTGGACGATAAGTCAAAATTATTTAACACCGACATCGTCGAGGCCTTAGAATTTAACAATATCTTGCTGATTGCGGAGATTATTGCAAAGGGCGCCATATTAAGAAAAGAGTCCAGAGGGGCTCATTACAGGAACGATTATCCCGAAAGAGACGATGAAAATTGGCTCAAGCATACCCTGGCGACTCTGGACGATAATGGAAATATCAAATTCGATTTTTCCAAAGTTTCTATTACAAAATTCAGGCCTCAACCGAGGACATACTGATAATGCCGGCATTTTAGCGTGATTATCTTAATTACAGGTAAATTAAATATTATATATATTAAATGCAGGGGCTTTAGTTTTAATTAATGCTATATGCTATATAAGAAGGGGTAATATAATGGAATTTAAGGTTAGAAGTTACAGGTTTAATCCCGAGATTGACGACAAGCCATATTATAAGGAATACATAGTGCAGGATTTTCCCGGCATGACCGTCTTAAACGCCTTAATGAAAATAAAGGCGGAAACAGATGGAACTTTAAGTTTCAGAAGGTCATGCAGAAGCGCCATATGCGGTTCGTGCGCCATGAAGATAAACGGAATTTCAAAACTTGCCTGTAAAACTCAGGTAAGTTCCGAAATAGAGAAATTCGGCATGATTAAGTCGAACCCCCTTTTTAATATGCCGGTAGTTCGCGACCTCATAGTCGACCAGGAAATTTTTTTCGATAAGATTAAAAAGATTAAGCCGTATCTTTTGGGTCAAAGGGATAACGAAGAGTATCACAGGTTTCATGTCTTAAGGGAGGGGGAAAAGATAGCCCAGCCCGTTTATCATAAATCCGAGTTTCAGAATCTAACGGGAAATGACGATGCCCCGAACTGTATTTTATGCGAATGCTGTTACTCCGAATGTGGCGGCGTCGTCGGAAACAAAAATTATTTGGGGCCCGCCGCCCTTGCCAAGTTATACAGGTATAGCGAAGACCCAAGGGATAACGATAAAAACGGCTCCCGCTTGGTAAACGGTTCGCAACCTGAGGGTATATGGGACTGCATTCATTGCCAGGCATGCGAAGAGTTCTGCCCTAAAGGGATTTCCCCGGTTAAAGCGATAACCAAATTGCATGAGAAGGCTATTAAAAATTCTATAACCTTTTCAAAGGGTGCAAAGCATATTATTTCAATAGCCAAATCGATAGGGGAAACGGGAAGGCTCGACGAGGTTAAAGTGGCGGCGGATACGGGGGGGATAGCCGGGCTTATAAACGATTTGCCCATGGCTTTCGGTGCGGGACTCAAAGGGAAAATACCGCCCATCAGGCTTAAATTAATCAAAGATATGGATGATATAAGGCTTGCATATAAGGAATTAGACCTGGAGGAAAAATGATAAGTTATGTTTATTACCCCGGTTGCGTAGCGCAGGAAAGCGGGAAAGAACTTGACAACGCAACCAAGTTTGTCGCAAAAAAATTAGATATTAACTTAATTCCTATGCCCGAGGCTTCGTGTTGCGGCGGCGGCGTCATCGACGGATTCGATGAAAATTTAAAACTTTTTATAAACGGTAGAACGCTGGCCTTGGCGGAAAAGACGGGGTTTGACATATTGACTGTTTGCAATACCTGCACTTTAACTCTTAGCGAGGTTAATGAGGAGCTCATAAATAATAAGGGGCTGTTGGATAAAACAAACGAATATCTTGCGAAAATCGGCCTCAGGTATGAAGGCAGGGTTAAAATAAAACACATATTATATGCTATCAGGGACGATATAGGCTTCGATAACCTTAAGAAAAAGATAGCAAATAGTTTAAGAGGGGTTAGCATTGCCCCATTTTACGGCTGTCATATATTAAGACCATCAAGCGTTGTTAAATTTGACGATGTGGAAAACCCGCAGGGTTTTGAAGAATTAATCGGGGCATTGGGCGGGGAGCCCCTATCTTATGTTCGCAGGACAAAGTGCTGCGGTTTTCAGACTATATTAATCAACGAAACTACCTCAACCTCTTTAGCCGGAAATGCTATCCTCGAGGCGCAGGAGAAAAAGGCCGATGTTATGGTTACCCCGTGTCCGCTTTGCCATTTAAGCTTAGATACATATCAAACCGTTGCCGCAAAAAGCATCAATAAAAAGTTATCTTTGCCGATAATGCACCTACCCCAGTTAATAGGGGTTGCGTTGGGCGGAAGTTATGCTGAGATGGGTTTTTCGAGGCATAATATTTCGCTTAGGCCTGTCATGGCAAAAATAAAACAGAACCGATTTTGATTTTTTGGTATAAATAGAATATAAAACACAAACAATTTTATTTAAAAGGAAGGTTCAGATGTCAGACAATATAAATTTAGTTCTCAAAGCCCTTAAGGGTCTTTCTATAATAGCTCAGGAAAAGCTGGACGATTATGTCGATATATCCGACGAAAAAAGCAGGGAGGCCGCGGATCAGATTATCGAAACGGTAAAATACGAATCAGGTGTTATATTTAAGTCCATAAAAGAAAAGCTGGCCGATATTTTACTCGATGAAATGCATTTCGCCTCGACTTATGACATTGAAGAGTTAACAAGGAAGATTCAAAAGCTGGAAAGCAAATTAGACGAGTTATCCAATAAAATTAAATAGGGTATTTTTTATATTCGATTAAAACCTCGACATTCGTTTTTATTCCGAAGTAATCCTTTACGCCGGACCTCAAGTGTTTTATGTCCTCCATGCCAAATATTTTTCGTTTATTATTTGTAAAAAAGATGAATGTGGGAATATTTCCGCCGGCCCTTTGGGCTCCATAAGCTATATATTTAGATAATCTCCCCATTTTTCCGTTATTTTTTGAATCCATTATAAACTTATTGACGTCTTTGGTTTTTATCTTTACCTTTTTTGCATTGTTTAACGAGATAGATAAATCTATAAGTTTATTTAAATTTTTATTTGTTTTAGAAGAGATAAAAATATAGGGCGTTTCGGAAAATTCTTTTAACCCAAGTTTAATATCCTTTTTGAGTTCTGGGGCGTGAATCTCTTTATTGTTTAAATCCCATTTGGTAAAGGCTATCATAAACGGTTTTTTTTCTAAACTTACCATTTTTAATAAAGATAAGTCGTCATGGGTTATCCCTGCGGTAATATCGATAAAGACAATTACGGCGTCCGCCCTTTTTATCTGGTTTAAGCTCTGCTCGCAAAAACCCCGCGAATTAGTTTCGCCGAACTTCGTTTTAATACCCAACCTTGATTCTTTCCTTATTCCCGAGGTATCTATTAAGGTTATGACCTGTTGTTTATATTTAAGGTAAGTATCGATAGAATCCCTTGTCGTGCCGGGTTTTTCGCCCGTAAACAGCAAATCCTCTTTTATAACGGAATTTATAAACGTTGATTTGCCGCCGCCCGGTCTGCCGACATCGCAATTTTTTAAACCGCTTTTGTAAAAATCATCCGGTAATTTATTCGAATAATTTACTTCTTTAACGATTTGTTCTAAAAGGTCATCTATGCCCATTCCGTTTTCAGCACTTATCGCGATATTTTTTTTAACGCCGAGGAACGAGAATTCGGCATACGCGTTTCCGGCATTTTTTAAGGAATCGACTTTATTGATCACCAGGATAATATTCGATTCGTTTTTAACGATTTTAACGAGATGCCGGTAAATTTCCTTATCCCCCGGTATCATTCCGCTTTTAAAATCGACCACAAAAAGGACGAGTTTTGCTTTTTTAGCATAATTAAAAACAAGCTCCCGTATCTTTTTCTCCAACAACCTTTGCTGAAGCGGCATTTCGCCGGAAGTGCCCATATTGAAGCCGCCGCTATCGGAAATTAAAAAATTAACATTGCGGTATGAAACCGGTTTAATATTTAAATCAAGCGTTGTGCCGGGAATTTTTGAAGTCGATGCAAGAGGCATTCCCAATATTTTATTAAAGATGGTGGATTTGCCGACATTGGGCCTTCCGATGAGGATTACTAAAGAATCGCTATTTTTTATCATATAACTTATAAGTTAATAGTCAATGTTTAAAGCTTTTAAGGCCTCGGATGCGGCAATCTGCTCGGCAGTTTTTTTTGATAAACCGCTCCCGCATCCTAATATTTTATTGTTTATGTCAACGCATATCGTAAAAATGGCGCGGTGGTCCGGGCCTTCCTTTTTTACCGTATGATATTTCGGCACAATACTGCACTGCTTTTGCACAGTTTCCTGCAATATTGTCTTAAAATCCTTGCTTGCAAAAATTTCTTCGCTTATTTTTGCCATTAACCTGCCTAAATGTTCTAAAAATACCTTTTTTGTATTGTCATAAGACGAATCTAAAAATATCGCCCCTATAACAGCTTCATAAACGTTCCCGACAATCCTTTTATTTTTTTGTCCCCCTTCCATATTTTCCGTTAATATAAATTCCGAAATATTCAAGTAACCTGCAATCCTGTATAGATTCCCAAGGCTAACTATTATGGAACGCCTTTGTGAAAGCTCACCTTCGGATAAATCTTTAAAATTCAGATAAAGATATTCCGAGACGATCGCACCTATGATAGAATCCCCCAAAAACTCAAGCCTTTCATAATTTAATGCGCAATTATAAGACTTATGAGTAAAAGCAAGCGCAATTAGATTCCTGTCGTTAAAGGAATAGCCGATGCTCTTTTCGATGGTTTCAAAATCCATATCGTTTGTATTTTTAAATAAAATTTTCAAAAGCTATTAATGCTTCGCCCTTGGTATGTAAATCTCCGGTTTCTATTATTTTGCCTTTAAATAATTTACCCGGAGGGATTATTAAATTATTTTGGACTAATTTTGCCTTTATATAATTTGAACTTACGGCTTTATTGTCCGGAAGACTCAAAAATTCCAGCGGGATGTCTGTAAATTTAAGGTGGAAATTTATTTTCTTTTGCAATGAAATTTCCATAATCTTATTGGTTCTTTGTTTTATAATCCGCCTATCAACCTTTGGTTTCATTAAAGAGGCTCTGGTGCCCGGCCTGTCTGAATACGAAAAGGCGTGGATATAGTAGATCGGCAGCCTATCTAAGTTACGGGAGGTTTCCAAAAAGTCTTCTTCCGTTTCGCCGGGAAATCCGCTTATAATGTCGGTGCCTATTGCTGCACCTTTAATGCTGCCGGTCAGTTCGGAGGCGATCTTCATATAATCCTCAAAACTATAATGCCTGTTCATAAGCGCAAGTATTTTATTCGAGGCGCTTTGCAGGGGAATATGAAAATGGTTTTGTATCTTTTTGCTATTTGCAAAAATTTCGATTAGTTCGTCATCGATATAAAGCGGGTCTATCGAGCTTATTCTTATTTTTAGGGCGGTATTTAATTCTTCAATCCTTTTTAATAACTCCTTGAGCCCCTTTCCTTTTTTATCCTTTCCGGCAATATTTTCGTCTTTGTAAGAACCGATATTTACACCCGTAAGTATAACCTCTTTATAGCCAAGGTTATCGAATCCCTTAATGGAATTTAAAACATCTTCGACATCTAAAGACCATTTAACAGGCCTTGCTTTGGGTATAATGCAAAATGAACATTCCGTCCCGCATCCCTCCTGTATCTTCAAGTAAGGTCTTACCTTTTTTTGATTCAGTACGGTATCTGGAAGCGTCTCCGAAGCGGTTTTCAATAATCTTGCCTTCTCTGCGTTATCGATTAATTTTACATTGGAAAGCGATGAAAAACCTTTCTTATTAAGTTCCGCCGAGCACCCCGTCAATATAAGACGGCTTTGAGGGTAGTTTTCCCTGATCCTCCGCACTATTTTATTTGCGTAAGCATCGGCTTTTTCGGTAACCGAGCAGGTATTTAGGAAGAATAGCTGAATATCCTGCAGGTTAATTTTGGCGTTCGGGTTCCGGCTTAAATTTATATCCCGGGCGGTTAAATCCGGTTCCACGATATTTATTTTTAATTGTTTGAGCAATTCCCCGAATTGAGAAGACTCGAACTGGTTAAGTTTGCAACCGGAGGATAGAATAGCACAATTGAGAGCGGCATTTTCGCCTTTTATACATCCAAGTTCATTAAGATTTGTGCTTAATGCTTTAAGTATGCCGTCTTTTACGTTACGTGTCTCCATTTTTCCCCGCATCATGCTATTGAGGTATTTATTGCGATATGACCCCGCCGCCTATAACCTTGGGTCCCGAATATAAAACCGCGGATTGCCCCGGGGTTATAAATTTAACGGGTTCCTCAAATGATACTTTAATTATATCATTTTCCAAAACAAAGGCTCTGCATTTATAATTTGGCGACGAATATCTTATTTTTACGGTTAAATCCATTCTGCCGAGCCTATTTTTATCGCCCGGGTCAATTAAATTAACGTCTTTTATATATAACTCGTTATTGTAGCAATTTTCAATGGTTCCTATAAATATCTCATTGGTGTCCGCAGATATTTTCGTAACATAAAACGGCAATTTCGAAGACAAGCCGAGCCCCTTTCTTTGGCCGATTGTATAACCAAAAATGCCGTTATGTTCACCAAGTATCTCGCCCTTTAAATTTTTTATAAATCCTTTATTATTGGAAAACTTAACCTGCTTTTTTATAAATTCCGCATAATTTCCCTCCGGAATAAAGCATATTTCCATGCTCTCTTTTTTGGCGGATATCTGTTTAAAGCCTCCTGCCGAAGCGATTTTTCTTGCAGACTCTTTACTCAGGTTGCCGACCGGAAACATGATGTTTTTAAGGTTATCTTGCGTCAGATTGTAAAGAACGTAAGACTGATCCTTAAAAATATCTCTTGCCTTTAAAAGAAAGTACGCGCCGTTTTTATTTTTAGCTATTCTGGCGTAATGACCGGTCGCCAAAAACTGTGCGCCTAACTCTTTAACCCTTTTTAACAGGATATCAAATTTTAAGGCACGGTTGCACAATATGCAGGGATTCGGAGTTTTTCCGTTAATATATTCGGAAACGAAAGGATTTATGACGGAAGCCCTGAATTCTTCTTCAAGATTTATAACAAAATGGGGCATGCCTGTTTTAACGCACACCTTCTTGGCATCAAGAATGTCGTTTACGCTGCAGCATGTTTTGGGTCCGGAGGAACCGGCATTAAATAAATGCATTGAAACCCCTATTACCCTGTACCCCCTTTCTTTAAGTATCATTGCGCCGACGGAACTGTCAACGCCGCCTGACATTGCCACCGCAACGGTTTTTTTGACTTTTATGAACATTTTAATTCTAATATTCTACCCTATGCACGGAATATGATTAAATTTAATAATTATTTTTATGCGGAATCCGTCCTTAATTTTAATACCGCTTCTTTTATGGCGCTTATCGCATAATCTAAGTCATCCATCGTCGTAAACCTTCCGATGCTGAATCTGACAGCCGATTCTATCCTGTTTATACTATAGCCGTGCGCCTTCAAAACGTGGGATAAGGAAATAGCCCCCGCATTGCAGGCAGAACCGGCTGATGCGCTTATCCCATAAAGGTCAAGATTAAACAATAAAGACTCCGCCCTCACGCCGTCGAAAGAGACGTTTATAGTGTTTTTAAGCCTGTTCACCGGATGACCGTTTAACCTGATGCCTTCCATGGCCGAAAAAAGCCTGTCTAAGAATATCTCGCCGAAAGCGCCTATTCTTTTAAGTTCGTTATTCATATTGTTTTGAAAAACGCCAAGCCCCTTTGCGATAGAAACGATTCCCGCCGTATTTTCCGTCCCCGCCCTTAAGCCCCTTTCTTGATGCCCGCCATATATTACCGGGTCTATTGTTACCCCTTTTTTTATATACAATGCCCCGCACCCTTTAAGAGCATAAAATTTATGACCCGAAAAACTGCATAAATCAAGGGGAATATTATTAAGGCTAAAACCGGTTTTCCCTATAACTTGGACCATATCGCTGTGAAAGAGGATATCGTCTTTTATGTTTTTTACCGTTTTAAGTATCTGTTTTAAGGGGAATAGGGTGCCCGTTTCATTATTCGCTCCCATAATAGAAATTAAAACCGTGTTTTCTTTAATACTCGAAATGAGGTCGTCCATAATGAGTTCGCCAAATTCATTAATGCCGATATAAGTCGTCTCCACCCCGCGGGTTTCCAAAAATTTAAACGTGTTAAGGACCGCGTGATGCTCCACCCGGGATGTTATTATATGAGGAGTTTCACTTTTGTTAAGCCTTTTATACGCATACACGGCTCCAATAATTGCAAGATTAATCGATTCCGAGCCGGATGAGGTAAAAATTACTTCATCCCCGCCCCCTGCATCCAAAAATGATTTAACGAAATCCCTTGAATCTTCGATTAAAATCCTTGCGGCTCTTCCCTCCTCATATACGCTTGAGGGGTTTCCCGAAAAGTTTTTTAATGCATTAACCGCCTCTTCCAAAACTATCGGGTCTAACGGCGTTGTAGCATTATAATCTAAATAAATTCTCGGCATCTAATTATCGATAAAATTTTAAATAAACATTGACTTATTATTTGTTAAAATATTTATTATTTATGTACCTATGCGGATTAAAATTGTTCAGACGGCGTATTTAACGATTTTTTACATTAATCTTTGCAGGTTTTTCGAATAATCTCCGGCTTGATTTTTGTTTATATTCATTTATGACGTCTTCTATCGTAATCGAATTTAAAAATTCGGCTATTAAAATTAAGGACGGATTCCGCATATCGAAGGCAAGACAAATGGATTTTCTTCCGCATTCCTTTTTATTTTTGGCTTTGCTTGTGCAGCTAATAATTTCGATGGGTTCGACGGAAGCTATTATGTCGCCTATCAGGATCTCAGATGGTTTCTTATTGAGCATATACCCGCCATTTGGACCCCTTAAACTTCTAACAATACCCACTTTTTTTAGTATAAAAAATATCTGCTCCAGATAATGGATGGATATCGATTCTCTTTCGGCTATATCTTTTAGGCTGATAGGAATAGGGTTGTTTTCAGAATAATATGATAAATCTATTATAGCCCTGACCGCGTACTGCCCTTTTGACGAAAGCCTCATTTATTTTAACACCCTTTGTAAATATTTAAGATTTAATTAATTATTGCGGCAGATCTTCTCTCAAGCACCCTTTTGCCGGTTTGAGCTGCGCTAACCTTTACTTTCAATTTCCCGAATCCTTTTTTCAAGTTCCGATATTTTAGACTTTAAAAGCGAAATCTCATAAAAAGCGGGATCGAATAACCTGTTGTGTTCAAGGTCGATATGCTCGTGTACCTCGGATTCGTCCCTTTTCGCGGATTTTGCAGGTATCCCGACGACCGTTGAATGCGGCGGGACCTCGTCCACGACCACTGAATTAGCCCCTATTTTACTGTCATGTCCGACTCTTAAGGGTCCTAATATTTTAGCCCCGACACCGATCATGACATTATTTTCAATTGTCGGATGCCTTTTTTCTTTTTTCCAGCTTGTTCCTCCAAGTGTAACCCCGTGATATATAGTAACATCGTCTCCTATTTCAGCCGTTTCGCCAATAACGACACCCATTCCGTGGTCTATAAAGAACCTCCTGCCAATCTTGGCCCCCGGATGAATTTCTATTCCCGTGATAAATCTTCCGCATTGGGATATTAACCTTGCTAAAAGCCATAATTTATGTTCCCATAAAAAATGAGATAGTTTATGAAAATAAACCGCATGGAGCCCCGGATAGCACAATAATACCTCCAATGTGCTTCTTGCCGCGGGGTCTCTTTCGTAAACCGAATTTATATTTTCTTTTAATGTCTTGAACATCAAACGACTCTTTATTTAATTTTTATTCTTAATTTTATTTTATGTTGCAATACAGCCTGAATAATCTTATATCTTAATTATATAATAACATATATATAATAACAGAAATTTGATTAATTTAAAATAGCGGGCAAAAAGCCCGGAACGGGAAGGCACAATAAAAAAAGGAGAATTACTTTATAGCCTTATTCATATCTCAGGGCCTCTACGGGATTCATCCGGGAGGCTTTGTAGGCCGGATAAAATCCGAAAAATATCCCGACGCAGAGGGAAAATATCAATGCGATTATAACCGGTTCCATCGTAACGATGGTTTTAAGGGGCGAAAAGGCCGATATTGCACTCGAAATACCCATGCCGGCGCCTATGCCGAGTACTCCGCCAAAAAGGCTCAGCACTGAGGATTCGATAAGGAACTGTTTTAGAATATCTTTTTTCTTGGCGCCTACCGCCATTCTGATCCCTATTTCCCTCGTCCTCTCGGTCACGGAAACAAGCATTATATTCATTATTCCTATACCGCCTACAAGTAAAGATACCGCGGCTATGCTTCCAAGAAGAACGGTAAAGGTGTTGGCGCTGGAATTTGCGGTCTGTGCGATTTGAGTAAGGTTTCTTACGAAAAAATCGCTTGCCTTGTGCGCAGGGATATGATGCCTTTGCCTGAGGAGGGCCGTAATTTCAGACTGGGCTTTTGATGTATCTTTCGCCGATTTTGCGGATACGGCTATAGCGTGTACCCATGTTGTTCCCGCAACCTTTTCCAGCATGGTCGTTATCGGTATTACTACTATATCGTCCTGGTCCTGGCCAAATGCGTTAAAACCTCTGATAGACAAAAGACCCACTACCGTAAAGGGGATATTTTTTATTATTATCGTGTGGCCTATGGGGTTAATTAATCCGAAAAGTTCCGTTGCCGCCGTATTGCCGATAACGGCAACGTTTGCCGCAGATACGACCTGCCCGTGACTGAAAAATGTTCCCTTTGCGACGGGCCAGTTTCTGATTTCCGAAAACGTGGAGTTTGCGCCGTTAATTAACGTCGCCCAGTTATTGCCCCGCCATACCACCTGCTGGGCCATACCCATCATTCCCGAATCCGTTTTTACGGCGGGAAGCTTTCTTATTGCGTAGGCATCTCTTAGGGTCAGTGTCGGCAACACTCCGAAACCGCTGTGGACGCCGCCCAAGGAGGAGGAGCCGGGAAGAATCATCAGCATATTGGCGCCCATAGCATTTATGGAGCTTTGTATGGCTTCCGAAGCGCCCTGTCCTATGCTGACGGTTGCAATAACCGCGCCTACGCCTATAACTATTCCAAGTATCGTTAAAAACGATCTTATTTTATTTCTAATGAATGTTTTGTACGCAGATTTCAGGTCTAAAAAAAATACAAATTTCACGGGCTTCATAGGTTCGCCTCAATAATACTTGAAGATATAATTACCCCGTCTTTAACGGTTATAAGCCTTCTTCCATAATTTGCTATGTTTTTATCGTGCGATACAAGGATAATCGTAACCCCCCGTTCCGCGTTAACTTTTTTAAAAAAATTCATCACGTCGGCTCCTCTGACGGAATCTAAGTTACCCGTGGGTTCGTCGGCCATAATAATGGGGGCGTTATTTACTATCGCCCTTGCTATGGCAACCCTTTGCTGCTCCCCACCGGATATCTGATTGGGAAATTTGTTTCCTTTATCCGAAAGATCGACGAGCTTTAATGCCTCCATCGCCATATCCCTCGCCTCTTTTGAAGGTATGCCGGAGTAATACATGGGCAGCTCGACATTCTCGACGACCGAAAGGCGTTGAATAAGGTTGAAACCTTGAAAAACAAACCCCACTTTTTTGTTTCTTATTTCGGCAAGCTCATCGGAAGTTAAATTGGAAACGTCGCGGCCTTCAAGAAAATACCTTCCGGAGGTAGGCTTGTCAAGACATCCCAGTATATTCATAAGAGTGGACTTGCCGGAACCGGAAGCCCCCATGATGGACAAAAACTCGCCCTTGCCCACGTCCAAATCTATCCCTCTTAAAGCCTCGTAAGAAATGTCCCCGACATCGTATGTCATCCTGATATCTTCAAGTCTTATCATCTGCGCATTGCCGTTTGCCGTTCCGCTTTCGCCTCCGGAAACTGCAGGGTTTCCTTGAAATTTCAAAATATCGCCATCCTTTGCCTGTTCTTTTATTATTCCGCTATTCATCCATTAGAAGAAAAACCCTCCCCTCCTTCTTCCGGCCATTCCCGCGGCCCGGTTATCCGATCTTGAACCGGTTATTACTTCCGTACCGGTCTTAATATCCTTGGAGGTAACTTGCGTATAACTGTCGTTGTTTATTCCAAGTTTGACTATTAACGGCACCGGTTTTTTATTTTTTAACACCCACACGACTCCGTAACCGGCCGTAAGCTTTTTGGATAAGTTGCCTAAAACACCTTTATTTTCGTTTAACGGGATAAATCTTAAAGCCGAATTAGGCACGCCAAGGGCATCCTTTTTCTCCGAAATATAAATTTTAGGAATTGCCGTCATTCCGGGAAGAATTAGTCCCTTTTTATTGTTAAAGTATATTGTAACGTTATAGCTTACAACCCCTGAAACCGTTGTCGGGTTTATTCTTATATTATGGACATAGCCCCAAAACGTCTTGTTGGGATAGGCATAGACGGTAAATGACGCCTTGTCTCCTTTTTTTATGCCGGAAAGGTCCGCTTCGTTGGTGGTGGTATAGACCGCCATTTTAGTGAGGCTTTCTCCTATCGTGAAAAGGCTCGGGGTTTGAAAGCTTGAGGCGACGGTTTGGCCGACAACAACGCTCACATTTATGATGATACCGCTCACAGGGGAGTATATCTTCGTATATGAAAGATTGGTTTCGTCTATTCCAAGCTGCGCTTTAGAGGCATTGACGGCATTTTCCAAGAATTTAAGCTGGGCTATATCCTGACGATAAATGCTATGCGCGCTTTGTTCCGTTGAATGAGCTATCAGGTTTTCCTTCCAGAGTTTTTTATCTCTTATATATGTGAGCTTGTCATATGACAGAAGGGCTTTTTGTTTTAAAACATTGGCTCTTGCGGATTCAAGATTTGCTTTGTCCTGGTCAATTCTTTGAATAAAAGGGGTAGGGTTAATTTCGGCAAGAAGCTGTCCCTTTTTTACAATGGAATTATACCAAACAAGAAGTTTTGAAAATGTTCCGGATACCTGGGCACCCACGTTTATCGTATGGATAGGATTTGCCGTCCCGGATGTTATAACATATTTTTGTATCGTCATGGGCTTAACGGTGTAAAGCTCGTAAACGGACTTCCTGCCTCCGGATTCCGTTATAAAATAAGAAATAACGGATATTATAATTAAAATAGCCACAATTATTATTATAATTTTTTTATTTTTCTTCATTTTCGCCCTTTTTATTTATATTTACATTGATATTTAATAATTAAGTGTTTTTTTGTTTAATATAATGCTCCAACATCAGGCCTAAATCGGAATAAAGTTTTGCCTTCTGATAGAAATAGGTAAATTTGGCATTTATATAACTTGTCTCGGCGGATACATACTGGGCGTTTGCCGTCACAAGCTGAACCATGGAGCCGACGCCGAGAGTATAACTTTTTAGCGCAAGCTCATATGCGAGTTTTGCGGCATTCGCCGACGATTTTAACGCCTTTACGGTTAAGTATTGATTTGAAATAGTATAATAATCGCTGGAGATGCTGTAAGTAAGATTATTCCGGGCAAGCCGTTTATTCCAGATATTACTGTTTAAAATCGCCTTGGAATACTCGATTTTGTTTTGGGTCAAAAATCCGTTAAAAATTGGTATGGAGACGGAAAGGCCAACGGAATAATTTCTGTTCAACGGGAACGACGAGTTTTGCCCGGTATATGAGAAACCGGCGCTCAAGGTGGGAAAATATCCGCTCGTTGCCTCTCTTACGGAAGCTTTTGAGGCTTTTACCGCATATACTGCCTGTTTTAACTGCGGGTTAAATTTCAATGCCTTTTTTATAAGCATGTTGAGTTTATTATGAAAAGGTTTAAATTTAAGCGTATTGACAAAACGATATTTTTTTGCGGGGGAAAGCCCGATTGAATTAAGAAGCGCCAACCTTGCAATTTTTGCGTTGTATGTTGAGTTCATATAGGCGGCCCTGGCCGTCTCCATGGTAGCCTTGGCTGTTTCGGCATCTAAAAGGTTTCCCGTTCCGACCTTGTAGAACTCGGAAGCGGCTTTATATTGGGCTTCATCGTTTCTTAGATTGTCTATGTCGGCTCTCATTAACTCTTTATCCGCAAAGTATGAGGCAAAATTAAGTATTACGTTGTAAAGGGCGCTGTTTATCGTAACGCTATAGGCGGCTTTGGCCCCTTTCGCCTGATATCTGGCGCCAAGGTAGCCGTAATGGCGCGAGCCGAAAGAATATAACACATAGTTGGCATTAATGCTCCCCGAGTAGTTATTTAAAGAGTAGTTTATTCCGTTAATATTGCCCGCCGGATTACCTAGTAATCCATTGGCGGAGGTTGCGGCATTGCCGCCTACATCCATAACCGAATTTTTAGAAAGGCCGGCTGCCGCGGAAATTTGGGGATAGTAAAGATAGAGCGATTGATTTTTGGCATATATGGACGATATATAAGAGTATTTGGACGTCATTATCCCGGGATAATTTTTGAGGGCAAGCTCCAAAGCGGTTTTCAGGCTTATCGCATTAAGGCTGAGGCCCTTACCGGTTTTATACGCGTCAAGTGTTAATAAGCCGGGGCTTGTTGCGGCTCTATTTTCTGCTGCATAAGCCGCATAGGAAGAAGGGCTTGAGCTTAAAATCAAAGAAAACAGTGTAAAAGTAAAAAATAAAAATATTAAGGACTTGATAAGAAACTTAGAATCTTGCACGATTTAAATCTTAGCCCACGTTATTTATAATTAAAATCATAGTTAAAAAAATATTTCCGAAACACTCTAAGCGCAAATATTATGACATTCTGGACATCATTATAATGACTTCAAAGTCATTTGTCAAGAAAATAATTAATACCCGAAATTAACGGCGCCGCAAAAGTTAATTTTGATTTTTGACGTTAGTTCTGTTAATATATGTCAATGGAAAAAATTCTAATCTCAGATATTAAAGAAAATCAAAAAATAGACACAATTTTTCTTGTCAAGGGCAAATCCAGCGCTACGGGAAAAACCGGCAAACCGTATATCTATCTTAAATTATCCGATAAAACCGGTGAAATTAAAGGATACATTTGGGATAACGTAGAAAAATATAACGGGCTTTTTGACGTAGGAGACTTCATTAAAATAAAGTCAAAATCATCTATATTCCAGAACGAGCTTCAGCTCAGCGTTTCAGAGTTGAAAAAAATAGACAAAACCGATATAGATGAAAATCTCCTTGCGCTTTTTTTAAAATCTACCAAATATGACGTAAATATCATGTTTTCGGAACTAATAAACATCCTGGATGAAACCCTGACCGATGAATATATAATAATGCTGACGAAAAAATTTTTACATGATGAAGACTATGTCAAAAAGTTAAAAACAATGCCGGCTGCAAAATCCATTCATCACGGCTATATCGGCGGACTGCTGGAACATACTTTAAGCATGGTAAGGATCGGGGTTTTTATCTCAAAACACTATGAAAAATATATAAATAAGGATATTTTAATCGCCTCCATACTTCTTCACGATGCCGGCAAAACGGAAGAGCTGGGCAACAAAAATAATAATATAACGGAGTATTCCGATGAAGGAAAACTACTGGGGCATATAGTTCTTGGAGCAAACATTATAGACAAAAAAATCGGCGAGATTGAGGGTTTCCCCAGAAATCTAAGGACGCTGCTGCTCCACTCCGTTATATCCCATCACGGGGAACTGGAATTCGGGTCGCCAAAAAGGCCAAAAACTATTGAGGCGCTTCTGCTTCATTTTATAGACAATATGGATGCAAAAACAAACCAATTCATAGAAACCATAGAAACTCAGGTTACACCATGGGGCCCATATTTAAAACAGCTTGATAGGTATCTATTAAATTCTAAAATATTTTATTCAGGAAGGACAGACGCAACCCCTAACCTGCCAATCGGAACGCCAATCGGAACAAAAAATAACCCCGAAGATTATTCAGACGGTAAAGAAACTGCCGTTATTAGTATTGAAGGGGAAGGAAAAAGACCGGATACGGATGAGGATGGCAAAAGAGCCGGTTACGAAAGCAACGGAAACGATAAAAATGGAAACGGAAGCAAAGACGCGGTTTCAAAGGAGGGCTTTATCGGCGAATTATTCTGATTTTACCCTACATCGTTATATCCGCGAAGTTTAAAGCCGGCGCCTAACCCTTTTGCCAGCCTGCCGGCATAAGAAGCGTCAAGCCCCGGTAAATCTACCGCGGTACAGGTAACCTCCCCTATATATTTTTTTGATTCTTTTATAAAATCCAAAACAGCGCTATATGCATTGCCCCCCTTTAGATTTAATTGGGGACGGCAAATCCTGTCGTAAAAATCGCTATTTTGGGCATTAAGGCTTATACTGACGCTATCTATAAGCCCTTTCAATTCACGCGCAATATTCCGGCCATAGACGGCATTGCCTAACCCGTCCGTGTCAAGCCTGACTTTTATTCCGCCGCCTTTTTCCTTAACGGTCATTGCAACATCCTTAAGGGTTGCTATCCGCAATGTCGGTTCTCCAAGCCCGCAAAAGACCACCTCATCAAAGTCGTAGTAATGAAAAATAGATGAAATAACCTCTTTCGCGGTAGGTTCGTTTTTTAATTCAAGGTTATACCCGCGGACATTGAAATTATTTTGTCCGCCTTGATATTTCGGGCAAAAGGTGCATCGGTTGGTGCATTTGTTCGTTAGATTTATATAGACGGAATTTCTGATTTTATAAGCGACAGCCGGATAAAAACCCTCGATGTCGTAAAGTGAAAAAAGATTTACGGTATTTTGCACCGTAAGTTCATCGAATTTTTTTTGTTCGACCCCTTTTAATTCCGCAACCTTAGCCAAAACAAAGCGAACATACGACGGCTCATTTCTTTTGCCTCTGAAAACCTGTGGAGCAAGATAAGGGCTATCCGTCTCCACTAAAATCTTTTCATCCGGAATGCTCTTTGCCGTTAACCTGATATTTTCATTATTTTTATATGTAACATTCGCCGAAAAAGATATAAAAAAACCCAATTTTATAAATTCCGCTGCAATATCCAAATTGCCGGCAGAAAAACAGTGTATGACGCCGCCAAAAAAACCTGCCGGCGTATTCATGCAGTCCTTTAAAATGCCGAGGGCCTCCTCATAGGCGTCCCTTATGTGAACTATGATGGGAAGCCTCTTAGCTAAGGCAAGTTTTATCTGAAATCTAAATAGTTTTTCCTGCAGCCTCTTAATTTTACCGATATCTTCCGTTGCTATCCCGCTATTAAAAAAATAATCAAGCCCGATTTCACCTACGGCAACAATCTTTTCCCTGTTGCTTAAATAATAATTTTCAAACAATTCCGAGATGTTATTAAAATCGGAATAAGAGCTTTTAGGATGAACTCCCAGTGTGGTATATATAAAATTATTAGAGTTAACAATATCCAAGGTTCTTTCTATTCTTTCGTTTTGCGCCAAAGAACCTATGGAAACGGCGTGTGTTACCCCGTTTTCGAGCATTCTTTCGAGAACCGCGCTAAAATCGCTTTCAAAATCCCGCATCTCTAAATGACAGTGCGAATCTATCATGTTGTTATATTTTCCTTTCTACCGCGCCATTATCGCAAAAACAAAAATCCAAATCCTGCCGTAATGGTTTAAGCTCGCGCCCGGTTTTAGCTTCCGCATGCATGACACCGCTCATTGTTTATTATCGCCCGTTATCCTTGGAAATAAAATATCTCTGTTTTCGTTAATTTTACGGCCGTCTTTAAGCAATGCCCCGCAGCTCTTAAGAATATCCTTTGCGGCGACCGGAAATTTAAAAAATTCAAAAGCCTCTATGTTCAACATTTTGTTAATCTTTGCCGAGGCTCCCGGCATAAACGGATATATCAGATATGATATGCAATATACCGAAACAACCGCGCTTCTTAAAATTTTATGTAAATTCCTTTTGCCTTCTTGCTCCGAAATGTTTATTTTCCATGGAGCGGTATCATTTATATATTTATTTACCCTGTTTATAAACTTAAAAGTATCATCTAAAATCCTTGCAAAATCGTAATTGTCATACCTGCCGTTTAAGTTAGCCGTTATATCTAAAACGTTTTTTATCAGGCCGCAATCGGCACCAACCTCCTGACCCGGCGGAAAACCACCCGTATATTTTTGAAGCATGGCGGTTATCCTTGAAACCAGGTTTCCTAAATCGTTTGCAAGTTCGGAGTTGTATCTGGTAACGAAATTATTCATATTGAAATCTCCGTCTAAACCCAATGTTATTTCCCTTAAAAGATAAAACCTTAATGCATCCGCTCCGTAGCTGTTTATTAAATAAACAGGGTCTATGACATTGCCAAGCGATTTCGACATTTTTTTGCTGTCCATAAGCCACCATCCATGGGCAAATATTGTTTTTGGAAGGGGCAGGCCTAAAGCAAAAAGCATAACGGGCCAGTAAACGGCGTGAAACTTAAGGATATCCTTGCCTACAATGTGGTTTGCGGTTTTAAAAAACGAATTAAAATTGTTCTTCCCTTTCTCCTGAAACTCCTCAAAACCTATTGCCGAAAGATAGTTTAAAAGCGCGTCAAACCAAACATATATAACATGTTTATCGTTTCCGGGGACGGAAATGCCCCAGCTAAAAGATGTTCTTGAAATGCTTAAATCGTTTAATCCTTCTTTAATAAAAGACAAAACCTCACTTTTTCTAAAAGGCGGTTTTATAAATCCGGAATGATTTTCGATATATGCCGCAAGCCTTTTTTCATATTTGCTTAATTTCAAAAAATAGCTTTCCTCTTTAATTTTTGATGCCGGTCTTCCGCATTGAGGGCAGCTGCCGTCTATAAGCGACTTTTTGGTCAAGAATGTTTCGCAAGGGGTGCAATACCAGCCCTCATATTCGGAAAGGTAAATATCCCCTTTTCTTATTAACGCGGAAAACGCATGCTGAACCGTTTTTATATGGTCTTCGTCGGTGGTTCTGATAAATCTGTCATAAGATATGGAAAGCAAGCCGAAAAGTTCCTTGAATTTGATATGAACCCTGTCCGCAAGATCTTTTGGGCTTATTCCCCTCGCATTTGCTTCTTTTTCTATTTTTAAACCGTGTTCGTCGGTCCCGGTCGAAAAAAATACCTTAAAGCCGGATAGTCTTTTAAACCTGGCAATAGAATCGGCGATAACCGTCGTATATGCATGACCGATATGCGGCTTATCGTTTACATAATAAATAGGCGTCGTAACATAAAAAAACCGGTCCTTAGAATTACGTTTATCTGCCATATTTATCTGCCATAGCCTTATTTTTATTCACTCTGTTATTCACTCTGCGGATTTGGATTGTCATTTAGCGAATCAAAGCTGCTCTTATAAAAAACCTTGTTAGTCTCCTTTTCCCCTTTGCAAATATCTTCACCCGGGGTCAGCGGGTCAAAAGCAAGGCAACATAGAAGCCTGCCGCAATACCCTATAAGCTTACCCGCATTCTGACATTGGAGTTTTGTTGTTTTAGAGGCTGCATGATTCGACTCCTGGCCGGCCGAGTTGCAGCAGCATACTCTCCCGCATACGCCTATTCCGCCCAAAAGCCTGCATTCATCCCTGATATTAATCTGGCGCATCTCTATTCTTAAATGAAATCTCCCGGCAAGTACTTTTACAAGTTCCCTGAAGTCAACCCTTTCTTCGGCGCTATAAAAGAAGATAAGCTTGTTTTCGGGGGGCAAAAACTTAACCTTTAAGAGTTTCATTGTAATTTTAAGGTCTTTCACTCGCGCCTTGCAGAAATCTAACCCCTCATTTTCTATAGGATAATATGCAAACCTCCCGCCCGTTTCGAAATCGTAAATTTTTCTGATAACTTGAGGCGTGATTTTGGGGTCTTTATCCGCAACTTTAACGTCTTCGGCAACGACCCCCGAAAAAATCGCGTTATTTTTCTCCACAAGTACTTTATCGCCTAATTTTAATTGCAACGCCTTCGCGTTAAATTCCTCGACGCCGGCCTTTTCGCATAACCTTACTCCCGCTATTCTCATTTTTGCAGTATATGTCCCCTTATCGTTTACTCTAAAAAAATAATTAAAATATTAAAACTATAACCGCATGTCTTAAGCCTTATGTTAAAAGGTCCGTAAAATAAGCATCCATGGCGATGCTTTTATTTAAATTATAACTGCTTGCCTCACCTATGTAATTAACCGTCAACTCAATCATATTCAATAACGCGCGCGGAGTAATACCGGAATCTTCTATAAATTTCCCGATATCTCCCTTAATATCTATATTGTATAATAATTTTTCATTTTTTGTCATGTAATAAATATAAATATCTCTCAGGATAAACAAAAATGCCTCAAATAACAGGATTTCATTTTCGTTCTTATTGTCGCTGTCATTACCTTTCAAATTCTTTAAAATACTGTTGAATTCATCCGCCATGCTGTACTTAAACAATGCCTGACGCCTATAAAAGGATTCGTTGAAAATCAAGGCTAAAATAGATTTTCTCATTTCAAAATATCCGCCGCCCGCTAATTTCTCTAAATTTGAATAACTGCCTTTTGCAAGCCTTAAATAAACCCTTAAAACATCCCCGGCCATATCCAGAAATTTAGCCCTAAAGGCCTTAAACAAAACTTCATCCTGCACAGGCCTAAAGGCAAGCAAGGAACACCTTGAAACAATGGTCGGCAAAAGGCCGCTCATGTTTGACGAAATTAAAATAAAAACGGTTCCGCCTTGCGGCTCTTCCAGGGTTTTTAAAAGGGCATTAGCCGCATTCTGGTTCATCGCCTCCGCCCCGTCTATTATGACAAACCTATGCCCCTTAAATGCGGGAGTTAAATTTAAAAGCGAATTGATTTGATTAATTTTTTCAATTTTTATTGAGTTTCCCGCCGGTTCCACAATCATCAGATTTTGGTTTGTTCCATTTAATACCCCTCTGCATGAAGGGCATTTCCCGCAAAAATACCGGTTTAGTGTTTTCGTATCGGAATTTTCTTTAATTTCGGCAGGGTTACCATTGTAATACGAATAGTCTTCGCATAAAACCGAAGCGGCGAACGATGCCGCAACAAATCTTTTCCCGATATTCCTTTGTCCGTAAAAAATAAGCCCGGGCGGCATCCCGCCTCTTGCAAACAAGTTATTCAAAAATTGAATAGGCTTTTCGTGCCCTATTATATTAGAAATCCGGTAATCTGTATAATCCATAAATCATGCATTTATCCCGCAACGGCTACGGGGCGCTTCGGTTCTTGATTAAACTTATGATATCCTTAGTTATTATGCCTGCTATCTCCTCGGGGGGCGCCTCGGCGCTAATTTTTTTAATTCTGCCCTTAAATCTGTCCGCAAGGTATAGGTAATTAGTTCTAACCCTGTTAAAAAAATCCAGGGGTTCGCTATCAAAACCGTCAGACTTTCCGGTTCTTTTATTTAACCGCTTTAAGGCAACCTCGGGCTTTAAATCGAAAAGGTAAGTTCTGTCTATGCCTATGTTCTTTTGCTTAAGAATAAAATCTCCTATAATCAAAATAATATCTTCGGGACTTTTACCGCCTTTGCTTTTGCCGCCTTTGCCGTTTAGGTAAACTGCCTGATAGGCATATGTAGAATCTATGAACCTGTCGCACAGTACGACGTCAAAATCCTTTAGTTTTAATGAAATTTCATTCAAGTGGACTATTCTATCGGCCGAAAATAAAAATAACGCCATAGCGGCGGCTGTTTTTTTATCCAAGGTTTTAAAAAAAGATGACCCGTCAGTTTTTTTGGACCCCCCGGGGGTGATAATATTTTTAACAACCGTTCCCAGACAGGTGCTTGTCGGCTCCCGTGTGAGTAAAACCTTGTACCCTGCCCCCCTTAAAAAACATGCTATAATATTTGCCGCGGTAGTCTTGCCGGCTCCGTCAATACCTTCAACGGTTATAAAAATCCCCATAACTATGCTATAATTAGAAAGTTTGCTTAAAAAATCTTAAATCATATAATAACACAAAAACAAAAAAAAATATAAATACAACGAGATAACGGAGCCTTAGTTTCCCATTTATGGAATTAGATTTATTCGATTATAAATTTGACGGAAAGTTAATCGCAAAATATCCGCTTAAAAATCGTGACAAGGCAAGGCTTCTTGCTGTTGACGTAAAAAATTTTAAAATGGAACACAGAAAATTTTATGACATAACAGATTACATAGATAAAAACGACATTGTCGTCGTTAATAACTCCTTCGTTAAAAAGGCTAGAATCCCCGGCAGAAGGTTGACGGGCGGCAAGGTGGAAATATTTATCACGGAATTTCCTTCTAAAATATCATTTCCCCTCAGATTAAACGCCATTTTAAAATCTCATAAAACTGTCAAAGAGGGCGAAGAAATATTAATAACCGGAGGCAACCAAAACAACGAAGGATTGGGGGATAAAGCCTTTATGCAATTGTCAAACCCCCGGCCGAATCCGATAAAAACCGACGGCTATTCCAAAATTACAGTCCTAAAAAATTATGGAAACGGAAATTATGACATTTTAATAAATAACAGGCAGGACAGCGAATTCATTTTCGATAAATGCGCTCAAATACCCCTCCCGCCCTATATTAAAAGGAACGCCGAAGAAATAGACGAAACATACTATCAAACGATTTATGCCGATGATTCGGGCGGCTTTTCCGTTGCGGCTCCAACCGCAGGGCTTCATTTTACCGGTAATCTGATAAACAAAATTACCGGCAGGGGTGGAATTCTTGCGGATGTTTCCTTGAATATCGGGCTTGGAACATTCATGCCCGTTAGGGAAAAAGATATAATAAACCATAATATACATCAGGAATCCTATACTATTTCTGAAAAAACAGCCTCTTTAATCAATAAGGCATTGCGCTCCGGCAATAAAATCGTAATTACGGGAACATCTTCGGTCAGGTGCCTCGAGTCCGGCGCGGATAATAACGGGATTTTAATTCCCGCCGCGGAAAAATTAACATCTTTATATATATACCCCGGCTATAAATTTAAAATAACAAAAAATCTTATAACAAATTTTCACCAGCCAAAATCATCCCTATTTATCATGATTTGTGCTTTAATAGGCATAGATAGGACAAAAGCCGTTTACGAAGAGGCTATAAAAAACGGCTACTCGCTTTTTAGTTATGGGGATGCTATGTATTTATACAATATATAATCATATAACCCTGCATCGGAATTTTTTAATTAACCCTCCCCCTTACGGAAGGAGTTAAGCGGGATTAGGATAATACACGGGCTTTAAAAATTAATTTTTTTAATATATAATTTTTCAAGATGTTTAAAATTTTAAAAAAAGACAAAACCACAAACGCCAGGGTAGCCGAGCTTTACACTAAAAGCGGCATTATAGAAACGCCGGTTTTTATGCCTGTCGGAACGATAGGAACGGTAAAATCCTTATCCCCTTTCGAAATTTATGACGAGGGTTTTAAAATTATGCTCGGAAATACTTACCACCTTTTTTTAAGGCCGGGCATAGATATAATAAAAAAATTCGGCTCCCTAAAAAATTTTACAGGATATAAAGGGGCGATTCTAACGGACTCCGGAGGATTTCAAATTTTTAGCCTTGCCAAATTTGCTAAAATAGACGATAACGGGGTTTCGTTTATGTCGCATATCGATGGCGAAACGCACTTTTTCACCCCTGAGCGCGTCGTTGAAATACAAGAGGAGCTGGATTCGGATATAATGATGCAGCTTGATGTCTTTTCGGGACCGGAAACATCCAAAGAAACAGCGGAAAAAGACTTGGACACGACAATAAAATGGGCGAAAAGATCTATATCCGCAAAAAGAAAGGACGGCAACCTCCTTTTTCTCATATCTCAGGGCAACTTTTTTGAAGATTTAAGGAAAAAATCAGCCAGAATTATGTCCGGGTTGGATGCCGACGGTTATGCGGTTGGAGGGCTGGCCGTCGGGGAAACAAAAGAAACCATGTTTAAGATGCTATCCTCGTCCGTATCAAATCTTCCTAAAAACAAGCCAATATACCTTATGGGCGTTGGAACGCCCGAAGACATTATAAATGCGGTATCGTTAGGCGTTGATATGTTTGACTGCGTAATGCCAACAAGAAACGCAAGAAACGGTTTTGCATTCACATCCTCGGGAACCGTAAATATTAAAAATTCTAAGTATAAATCCGAAACAGGGCCGCTCGACCCGGATTGCGGTTGCTTTTGTTGTAAAAATTTTAGCGCCGCTTATGTGAGACACGCCTTTATGACAGGGGAGATATTTTCGCAAAGACTCTTAACCTTGCATAACCTTCATTTTTATCACAATTTAATTTTAAGAATCAGGCAATCTATAAGGGAGGATAATTTTTCCGATATTCTGAGGGGGATAAATTTAAAAAAAGGGTTATCTTTGTTTTGACTTTCTTTCAATTTAAATATAATATTAATAAATTAATAAAACCAAATAACGTAAAAAAGTAACAATTTATAAATAAAACCAATAAAAGGGGGGTAACGAGGCTTAACTTAAAACCTAAGGCAACATGAAGGCCTTTAAATCATTATGGAAATTCTATCCGATCTATTTAATCTATTTACCGTTAAAAATGCAGCTGCCGCGGCAGCTGCAGCATCTTCCGGAGGCGGCGGCTGGCAGCAAACATTCTGGAGCTTCGCTCCGTTAATCGCTATTGTCGTCATATTCTACCTTCTGGTAATATTGCCGCAGCAAAAAAGAACAAAAGACCATAGGAAAATGATAGAATCTTTAAGGGTCGGCGACGAAATCCTCACCAATGGAGGTATGTACGGTATTATATCGGGAATAGCCGAACAGGTTTTTACATTGGAAATAGCGAAAGACGTCAAAATTAAAATAGCGAAAAATGCCATAGCGACAAAGACTTCCAAATAACAGGCAGACCTTGCCGGCATTAAGATGTTTTTTATTTAACGAAAATAAAGAACCGGGCTTTTGCCG
>JAMCUF010000027.1 GCA_023381755.1 Deltaproteobacteria bacterium | reverse complement strand
ATATGAATCTATAATGGAACAGGTTCAAGCCTGCCTATCTTATTTAAGGTGGAATCTATAAGTTTATTTATGTCTGTATTCTCGCCGTCCCTTGTTTTGATTAATATATTGCGGGCCACATAATCCGCAAGTTCCTGCCTTGAAATAGCCAGAAAGCCGCTTGAATTCAGGTTGCCGGCGATATACTCCGAAAGTCTCACCTCTTGAAAAGAAAAATTGCCGGTCATTACCTGTTCCATTATAGATTCATATAAGGTTTTTCCTCTGTAAAAACTATTTTCTATTATATAGCTCTTATCGTGATATTTATAGTCGCTGCCGCCCTTAGATAAATCAATAAGCTGCTCATCATAATTTACTAAATACTGCGCCATCTCTTTGAGAGCGGATGAGTCTTGCCTGGCTTCTCCGTCATCAAAGAGAGCATTATCTGAAGCGGCATCGCCCTCAGACTCGCCGTTGCCATCTTTTGTTAAATTTTTAAAATTTTCAGATAAGACCTCCCTTTTGCTCTCCCCCGTGAAAACGGCAGAATCAATATCGATAATAGGATTTTCTGATATTTCCTGCTTTATCATATCGGAAAGTTCAAGATTGTTTAACGCCAGCATTTTTATCGCAAGCTGAAGACGCGGGGTCATGACCAATTGCTGCGTTAATTTTAAACTTTGTTTTAATTCCATATTGCCCATATATAGTACATATATAGTATATTATAGTTTAAATTATCCTTAAAAAATTAATACATTGTTACAACCCTTGCTGCATTTTCTTAATATATATTATATATCATTATGTATAATTATAAAACAGGTAAGCGGGATTTGGGGTACAACATTAATTACCGTTCAGATGCCTATGTTAAACTTCTCTCCAAGGAAAAATCTCTTAACAACGCTGCTTGAAATAATATAGGAAGGTTCACCGTTTTCTATGATTTTGCCGTCGTTTATTATATAGGCGCTATTACATATTCTAAGGGCTTCCCTGACATTATGATCCGTTATCAGCACGCCTATGGATTCATTTTTCAAATTGACAAGTATATCCTGCATATCCTCAACCGCAATGGGATCTATTCCCGAAAAAGGTTCATCTAAGAGAATAAATTTGGGAGAAGAAATCAGGGAGCGGGCAACCTCAACCCTTCTTCTTTCGCCGCCCGATAAACTCATAACGGAAGATTTTCTGACTTTCTCAAGGCCGAATCTTTTTATTAATTCACCCAGCCTTTTTTCTTTTTCTTTATCCGATATTCTTAATAACTCAAAAATGGCCAGCAAGTTTTGTTCGGTTGTAAGCTTTCTAAAAACGGATGTTTCCTGAGACAGATACCCTATGCCTAATCTGGCTCTTTTATACATCGGCATCTTGGTGATATCCGCGTCTTCTAAAAAAATAGAGCCGCTGTCGGGTTTTAACATTCCGGAAATCATATTGAACGTCGTAGTCTTGCCTGCGCCGTTCGGGCCTAAAAGACCGGTAATCTCTCCGGGCTTTATCTCTAAGGTAATGTCGTCCACCACAGCCCTTTTTTTAAACCTTTTTACTAAATTGACCACTTTAATCATTTGCTATTTTTACTTTTTTCCCTTTTCAAGGTTTTTTTGAAGGCCTGACCGTTAAAGATTTATTTGAATAAACCGTAACGTTAACCTTCCTTTTAGTGCTACCGGAAACTGTCGAAATGCCGGTCCTAAAATTAATTATTATTTTTTCTCCGGTTATCCTGTTTTTACCCTCATAAGCTACCGGGTCTTTCGTAATTATCGCGATTTCAGTTTTGTTGTAGTAAACGGCTTTACCCCCGGTAATATTGTCTTTCCCTTTAACGATACGGACGCGGCCAGATGCAACAAGCATCTTTATTTTATTCTTTTTCGTATAAACGACATGTAATATATCGGACGAAATTTTAAGATTGCCGTCGACGGCATTGACATGGCCGGAGAAAATTGCCAGGCCGCTTTTATTGTTAACCACGAGGGAATCCGATATTATGTTAATTTTGGAGGGCTTGGCCGGCTTATTTAAGGCCGTTGCCATTTTAGGTTTTAATCCAAACCCTTTTTGGGGGGCAACCGCGAGAGAGCAGGCCGCAAATAGGAATATGAAAAAAAACAAATACCCTTTTATATCCCTTATATTCACGCGCATCATTTGCTTCCCCCGTAAGATATAAAATGGACATCCTTGTGCAGGATAAAAATCATTTTTTTAATATAAAACACCAGGCCGCTCCCGGAAACATAATAATTCTTACCCTTAATTTTAGTGTAGCCGGGGACGGTAATTTTATCATCCTTTGCAGAATAGTACATTAGTTTTGCTTTCACGTACTGTCCTTTAATATCCCTTATTATAACGCCGCCCGAAACCGTAACGTTTTTTGAGGCAGCGTTCAATCGTCCGTATTTTCCGGTTATTATATATGCTGGTTTTTTGTTTTTTCCGTAAATATAGGTCTTTACACCGTTTAGTTTAATTATATCCTTTTTGGGGGATGAATAATTTAAACTTTTTGAAAATATTTCATAAGTAAGAATGCCGCCTTTAAAAAATTTGTAATCTATTTCCTTCAGGCTTATATATCCCGCAGGTATGCTTAAATTTAAAAACCTCCTTTTAACATTTATATAGTGAAGAATTAAAAAAAGACCGAGCGCCGAAAGAAACAAAACCCCAAAAATAAGGGCCATGTTTTTAAAAAATAGCCGGTTAACCGCCTTAAGACCCATTTTTATTTAAATCATTTAAAAAATTAAGTAAAAACCCCTTTTTCTCAAGTATAATATCGCAAACTTCCCTTACCGCGCCGCGCCCTCCGCTTTTTTCCGTAATAAAATCCGCATAATCCCTTACATATTTTGGAGCATCGGGAACGGATGCCGAAATGCCGGCCATTTCTAAGAGTCTAATATCGACCACGTCATCCCCCATATAAAACAAATTTTTAAAATCAAGGTTATACTCTTTTAGAATTGGTTTTAAAGAATTGAATTTATCCCCGCATCCTTCTATATAGAAGTCCACTCCGAGCTCTTTAGCCCTGATACCGGCGGCATTACTCATTTTTGCGGACATAAAACCTACTTTGAGCCCCATTTTTTTTACAAGCCTTATTCCCGCACCGTCATGAACAAAAAACGTTTTGGCTTCAATCCCCGACTCCGATATCTGTATTCTTCCGTCCGTCAATACGCCGTCAACATCAAAAACAAGAATTTTAATCTCGCTAAAATCTAAATTCATACCCCCACCATAACCCCCCCCCATAAAGGGGGAGGGAATATCTTACCTATCGCTATTAATAGCCGGATATGCCCGCCTTTACTATATCGTGTATATGTATAACCCCTATAGGTACAAGATTATCTGAAGATTCGACGACAAAAAGTGATGTAATCTTTAAATCCTCCATTTTCTTTAGAGCGAGGACGGCAAGGGTATCTTTAATCACGGTCTTGGGGCTCGCCGTCATAATATCCCTAACGGGCTTATTAAAAATGTTTTCCGCAGAGGCGAGCAGCGCTCTTCTTAAATCCCCATCTACTACAATTCCGCAAAGACAGTGGTTTTTATCGATAACCCCGGTTAGTCCCAGCCTTTTTGAATTCATTTCGATAATCGCTTCGCTCAACAAGGCCGATTCTTTTATAAGGGGAATTTCTTGCTCTTTGTGCATTATGTCCGAAACCTTCAAAAATTTCTTTCCTATCGAGCCTCCAGGATGGAGCCTCGCGAAGTCCTCTTCAAGAAAATTCCTCCTTTTCAATAATGAAACCGCAAGGGCATCGCCAATAGCAAGCTGCGCAGTCGTGCTTGCGGTCGGAACGATATTGAACGGGCAAGCCTCTTTTTCTACGGAAACATCAAAAAAATAGTCCGAAAGCTCATAAAGCTGCGAGTTTTTATTTCCCGAAAACCCGATAATCTTAGCTCCTATAAGCTTAATACTCGGAAGTATGGATATAATTTCTTTTGTATCGCCGCTATTGGATAATACAACAATAGCATCATCCCGGTCAATCATCCCCAAATCACCGTGGGAAGCCTCCGCGGGATGCATAAAAAAGGACGGGGTGCCCGTACTTGCCAGAGTTGAAGATATTTTTCTTGCTATAATCCCTGATTTGCCCATGCCTGTAAGAATTACCTTCCCCTTAATGCCGGCAAGTAAATCTACCATATTGGCAAAACTATCGTCAAGCCTGTCTATTAGCGCCATTATTGCGTCGGATTCTATCCTTAAAACATTTTGGGCTGTTTCAAGAATATTCAGCTCTTCCATTTTTTCGCTCTTTTCATTAAATTATTTTATTAATTTTATCGAACCTGACCGCCGGTCATGTCCCGTTATGTCCCGTCATATCCGCTATATTTAGATATTTCAAGAACGTTTTTTAAACTATCCTTAAAAGATGACAGATAAACCGAATTTGCCGGATCGCTTAAGGCTTGTGGCGGATCGGGGTGAACCTCGAAAAAAATACCATCAACGCCAACAGCGGAAGCCGCTCTTGCAAGAGGCATAACATGCCTTCTTTCACCGGAAGAACCGGAACCTGAGCCGCCCGGAAGCTGCACGCTGTGAGTCGCATCAAAAACAACAAGCGCCCCAAATTCCTTCATTACCTGCAAAGCCCTGAAATCCACAACAAGGTTATTATAGCCGAAGCTAACACCCCTTTCGGTTAAAATAATTTTGTTATTCCCTGCAAACCTTATTTTTTCGACGATATATTTTGCATCCCACGGGGCCAAAAATTGCCCTTTTTTAACATTTATGATTTTGCCTGTTTTTGCCGCCTCTATCAGAATATCGGTTTGTCTTGACAAAAAAGCGGGTATTTGAATTATATCAAGAACATCTTTGACTTTATCCATATCGCCAACCTCGTGAACATCGCTTAGTATCGGGATATGATATTTTTCTTTAATTTCAGAAAGCATTTCAAGGCCTCTATCTATACCTGGGCCGCGAAAAGAATGGACCGACGTTCTATTGGCTTTATCGTAAGACGCTTTAAATATCAAATTAAAATTAAGTTCTTCCGAACAATCCTTTAAAACGGAAGCAATTCCGTCAAGTGTTTTAAAATCCTCGATAACACACGGCCCGGCAATAATAAAGGGATAAGCGTTGCCGAAATTAAAGTGTAGCAATGACCTTAAATTATTTTTATTGAAGATATTTAAATTTTCCATATATTTCCGAAAGCGGCCAAGGAAAAAACAAACAATCTTAAAGCTTAAACCCTAACCTCTTTTTTCAACCGCGGGAACGAGTTTAGATTTAGATTCCGGTTTGTTTCTTTTGCCTTTTTTAATAATAAAGGTCTTCTCTGTTTTAGACTTTGTTTTTAACCCGCCATATACATTTGAATATTTAACCGACGCTAAAATAAAGTCTTTAAATAATGGGTGCGGGGATAAGGGTGATGATTTAAATTCCGGATGGAACTGGCATCCGATATACCATGGGTGGTTTTTTAATTCGCAAATCTCCACAAGTTTATTGTCGGGTGAAATACCTGAAAAAATAAAACCCGAAGATTCGAACATTTCCCTGTAATCGTTATTAAATTCGAGCCGGTGCCTGTGTCTTTCGTTAATCAAAAGATTGCCGTTTTGATACAGCTTGGTATAGTTTTTTTGGTTTAACATCTGTTTTTTATTATTTTTAATGTAAATATGGTAAGCAAGGGTATTTTTGGGTATTACGCATGGATATGTTCCAAGCCTCATAGTTCCGCCCATTTTGCCGAGGCCTTTTTGATCCTCCATAAGATGAATGACGGGATCGGGCGCCGCCTCATCAAATTCTACCGAATTTGCGCCTTCAAGCATCAAAACATTTCTGGCATATTCAACCGTCAAAAGCTGCATGCCGAGGCATATTCCAAAATATGGGATTTTATTGATTCTCGCATAGTTAATTACCTCTATCATTCCTTTAATTCCGCGGGCGCCAAACCCCCCCGGAACTAATATGCCCGAACAATCCGACAACTCTTTAAGTTTTTCAAGGCAGTCGTCCGTTTCAAAATCTTCCGAATTAATATATTTTATATTGACATTGACATTATTTGCCAACCCCCCGTGTATAAGGCTTTCGTTTAAACTTTTATAAGACTCCTTCAGACTCACGTATTTGCCGACTACTCCGATAGTTACGAAATTTTTCAAATTTTTTAATGTCTTCGATATTTTCTCCCACTCGCTTAAATCGGGAGACTTGGCCCAAATATTAAGATATTCTATTATCTTCGAATCCAATCCTTCGTCATGGAGCGATAACGGAACGTCGTAAATACTTTCTTCATCTTTTGCCGTAATAACCGCATCCGCTTCCACATTGCAGAACAGGGCGATTTTAGCCCTGATATCCTGAGGAAGAACCCTGTCCGCCCTGCAAATTATAATGGAAGGCTCTATGCCGATAGCCCTGAGTTCTTTTACGGAATGTTGGGTCGGCTTTGTTTTAAGTTCTTCAGCCGTTTTAATATACGGCACAAGCGTCAGGTGAATGTATAAAACATTGTCTTTCCCTTTGTCAAGCTTAAACTGCCTTATAGCCTCCAAAAAGGGAAGGCTTTCAATGTCGCCGACGGTTCCGCCTATTTCTATGATAGCCACATCTTTTTCACATGAAGCATCGATTATTCTTTTTTTAATCTCGTTGGTTATATGGGGTATAACCTGAACGGTTTTTCCCAAATATATCCCCTTTCTTTCATTGCCGATAACGGCATCATAAACCTGTCCGCTTGTTAAATTATTTTTTTTCGTCAAAGACAGGGATGTGAACCTTTCATAATGCCCTAAATCAAGGTCCGTTTCGGCTCCGTCATCCGTTACAAAGACTTCTCCGTGCTGAAAAGGATTCATAGTTCCGGGGTCAACGTTTATATACGGATCTAACTTTTGCATCGTAATATTAAGTCCCCTTGCTTCAAGGAGCGCCCCTATGGAAGCGGCGGCAATGCCTTTGCCTAAACTTGAAACAACTCCTCCCGTAATAAAAATATACTTTGTTTTATTCATTTTTACTTTCCTGTCATTCCCGATTATATTCCCGTCCCGCCGGGTGCGGCGGAAATCCACTTAAAATAAGATATATATTTTATTGGTATTTACTCAGCCCAAGTACATCTCTCATATCATAGAATCCTTTATTTTTATCATTAAGCCAGACAGCTGCCCTTATGGCCCCTCTTGCAAAATTATTCCTTGAAACCGCCTTATGTGTAATCTCTATAACCTCTTCGTTGCCGGCAAATATAACCTTATGCTCCCCGATTATATCCCCCGCTCTAACCGATAAGATGCCAATTTCGTCTTTTTCCCTTTCTCCTATCGTCCCGCACCTGCCGTATATGCCCTTTTCGTTTAGGTCTATGTTTCTTTGTTTGGCAACGGCTCCGGCAAGCATTTTAGCCGTTCCGCTCGGGGCATCCTTTTTGTTTCTGTGGTGCATTTCTATTATCTCGCAATCATAATCCGCACCCAGATATTTTGACGCATCATAAATTATACTTAATAAAACGTTAATGCCGAGGCTCATATTGCCGGATAAAACCACGGGTATATGCTTGCTGTAACCCTTTATTGCATTTATATCTTCATCCGAAAAACCAGTTGAACCTATAACTATCGGGGTATTATAAAACATTGCTTCCTCCGCATGAACCAGCGAGGCCGCTTTGGAGGTAAAATCTATTATAACCTTATTTTTAATCTTTGCCGTAAGACGGAGGGCTTCTTTCAATGTAAGAAACTTCCCGGGAGGGGTCTTCTTGGAGTCTAAATCCTCAACGGTTGACAAAGGGGAGGATGTAATCTCTTTGTTTGAATAGTTTGAATCGACCCCTCCTATAAATGTTAACCGGCTATTATAGCCGCCCAAAAGGGCAATTATGGAACTGCCCATTCTGCCGTCGCTCCCGCAAACAATTATACCTATTTTTTCCATTTTTTTTGTCCCGGTATGAAATTTTCCTTTATAATTGGATGTTAATGTCTGCTTCCTCCCTTTTTATTTTAATATACCATATTCTTTTAAGGCAACCCTAATCTTTTCTATATCGGTTCCTGAGGCTTCCGATAGGGGAAGTCTTATCTCATTTTCAATAAAGCCCATAATATTTAAAGCCTTTTTAACGGGAATCGGATTTGTTTCGATAAACATAGCATGAATTAACGGGATAAGTTTAAAATTAATTTTTCTTGCCGATTTATAATCACCTTTTAAAGAGTAGTTAGTCATAGAAACCATATCTTTTGGCGCAACATTTGAAACCGTAGAGATAACCCCGTGACCTCCCACGGCAATTATAGGTAAAGTGAGGGCATCATCCCCGGACAATACGCAAAAATCCCCGGGAGCTTTTCTTAAAATGGCAATAACCTGATCCAAAGAACCGCTCGCCTCTTTAATGCCTTTTATATTATTAATTTCAGAAAGCCTTATTACCGTTTCGGGAAGCAAATTAACCGCAGTTCTTGATGGAACATTGTAAAGGATTATTGGCAACGAACAGTTTTGAGCAATAGTTTTAAAATGAAAATACAATCCTTCCTGCATCGGTTTGTTATAATAAGGGGTAATTTGCAAATGCCCGTCTATCTTAAATTTCTCGGCTTCCTTAATAAGGTGAATCGCTTCGACCGTGTTATTGGAGCCTGTTCCTGCAATAACTTTAACCCTTCTGCCGGAAATTTCGGAGACCAATCTGATAACCCTTATATGCTCCTCGAAGGAAAGGGTTGCGGATTCGCCCGTGCTTCCACACGCAACAATACCGGTAACCCCGTTTTCTATCTGGAATTCCACCAGTTTCTCAAGAGCTTTTTCATCGATATTGCCACCGCTAAAAGGCGTAACAATTGCTGTAAACACACCTTTAAACATTTTTACCTCCACCCTAACCCTCCTTCCATAAAAAAGGGGGGTACTTTATTATTATATTTATCCGGGTATAAATTCCTTGGCAATTAAATCATCATATGTTTCTCTTTGCCTTATAACGCAGTATTTATCTTTATCAACAAGAACCTCGGCTACCCTGGGTCTTGAATTATAATTGGAGGACATCGAAAATCCGTAAGCGCCTGCACCATATACCGCGAGTAAATCTCCTTCCTGAACCTGGCTTAAAAGCCTGTCCTTGCCAAGAAAATCGGCCGATTCGCAAATAGGACCTACCACATCGGCTCTTATCCTTGGTCCACTTTTTTTGGTGACAGGAATAATCTCATGATACGCCTCGTATAATGCAGGCCTTATTAAATCATTCATGCCGCCATCGACTATGACGAAATTCTTATTGCCCGTGTCTTTGTTATATACCACTTTTGTCACAAATATACCGCTATTTCCCACAATCACCCTTCCGGGCTCGAAGATAACCTTTCCCTTGTAGTTTTCCAAAATACTTTTTATGGAATTCATATAAGTGGAAGGATGGGGCGGTATTTCATTTTCATACGTAATGCCAAGCCCCCCGCCTAAATCTAAATATTTTATGTCAAAGCCGCTTGCGGTAAGTTTTACAAGCAAGTCCCTAATGATTGTCACGGCGTCGTTAAATGGGGAAATTTCCGTTAATTGGGAACCGATGTGACAGTCGAGACCGGCCACATCCACGTTTTTTAACTCTTTAGACTTTTCATAAGCGAAAAAGGCATGTTTTATACTTATACCGAACTTATTTTGCTTAAGCCCGGTGGAAATATAGGGATGGGTTTTTGGATCGACATTCGGGTTGATTCTGAAAGAAATTCTGGCCTTCTTACCTAAATTCCCCGCAACCTTGTCTATTAAAAATACCTCGGGCAAGGATTCGACATTAAACATTAATATGTCCGACTTAAGGGCAAATTCAATCTCGCTCTCCGTCTTACCGACACCCGAGTATACGACTTTTTGCGTATCTACCCCGGCTTTAATTGCCCTAAAAAGCTCTCCGCCGGAAACAATATCCGCACCCCAACCCATTTTAAACAAAAAATTAAGAATGGCAATATTGGAATTTGCCTTTACGCTGTAACAAACAATAGAGTCCAATATCTTTGAGCTTTCGTTAAAGACGTTAAAATGCCTTTTTAGTGTAGCGAGCGAATATAAATAAAAAGGGGTTCCGACTCCGGACGCAATATGCCTGACGGGAACCTCTTCGCAGTATAATTCGTTTTCTTTAAAGACAAAATCGTTCATAAGTTATAATTTCCTTTCTATTATATAATCTGCTATATCTATTAATCCTTTTTTGTATCCCGAGTCGGGAAAAACGTCTAAATTGTCTTTTGCTTTCGAAACGGCCGCCTTTGCCTTTGAAATAGTGTAATTTATCGAGTCATAGTTCTTTACGAGTTTTAAAACGGTTTTAAGGTCAGTTTTACCGAGTTTTTTCTTATAAATAATTTCTGAAACCATATCCTTTTCCTCCTTAAGGCATCTTTCTATTGAATGAATTAACGGAAGGGTGAGCTTGCCCTCCTTTAAATCATTGCCTATAAATTTTCCGAATTCTTCGTCTGAAATATAATCGAGCGTGTCGTCCATGAGCTGAAACGCGATACCGATGTTTAAGCCGTAATTATAAAGGTTTTGGCCGTATTCATCGTTTTTTGAGGAAACTATTGCCCCTACCTGCGACGCGCAGGCAAAAAGGACCGCCGTTTTCTTAATAATTATATCGAGGTACTCATCCTCCGTTGTTTTAATATCGGCAGTTTTAACAAGCTCTTTTACCTCGCCCTCTGCCATAAGCGTAGTTGCCTCGGAATAAGCCCTTGTAACATCCATATTGCCTAAGCTTGAAAGTATTTTAAAAGACCTTGCAAATAAATAATCACCCACAAGTACCGAGGCTTCATTCCCAAAAACCATATTGGCGGATGACCTTCCCCGCCTCAAAGGTGCGTTATCTACGACATCGTCGTGAAGAAGGGTTGCGGTATGAATAAACTCGATGATGGCGGCAAGGGGGATATGGTTATAGCCTTTATATCCGCAAATTTTAGAAGACACAATGAGGAGCATGGGGCGTATTCTTTTACCGCCGCTTGAAATCACATATTCTGCAACCTTGCGAATCAGCGGAGTTTCGGTAGTAAGATGAATTTTGAACTGGTCTTCGACCAATCGCAAATCATTTTCTATATAATCAAAGGAAATATTCTGCAATTTAAAATCTCTTTTTTTATATTTGAGTTGCGTTATTTTACGCCAGTCAGTTTAAATATTCAATAATTTTTTTTAGTTTCGAAATGGGATGAAGGTTTACCCCTTTAAAACCTTTTATATCTTTTACATTGGATTCGGGAAGTATGATATTCGAAAAACCTAAATTAACAGCCTCTTTAACACGGGCAACCGGATTTATAACCCCTCTGACCTCTCCTGTAAGACCAATCTCCCCAAACGCTATAAAATCGGGAGACACCCCTTTTTCCAGATAGCTTGAAATAATGGAAACCGCGACGGGCAAATCTATCCCCGGTTCTTGAATGCTTATCCCTCCGAATATTTTAACATAAATTTCTTTAGATGAGAGCTTAATTCCTTCTTTTTTTTCCAGAACTGCCGCGATAATAGAAACCCTTCCGCCGTCTATTCCCAGACAAACCCTTTTTGGAACAGGCAGTTGTGATTGGACGACAAGGGCTTGAACCTCTATAAGCAAAGACCTTGTCCCCTCTAAGCATGCCGTTACAACGGAGCCGGGAGAACCCGCCTGTCTTTCTTCTATAAAGTATGCAGACGGATTTTTTACTCCCGTTAAGCCGTTTTCGGACATTTCATAGACACCAATCTCGTCGGTGGAGCCGAACCTATTTTTATAACACCTTAAAATACGATAAGAATCCCTTTTGCTTGAATCAAAATATAAAACGGTATCTACTATATGTTCCAGGGTTTTTGGGCCGGCAAAATTACCCTCTTTGGTAACATGCCCCACAAAAAATACGCCGCAATTTTTCTTAAGACAGGCGGTTGTTATCTCGTGAGCAATTTCTCTTAAGGAATTCGGACTTCCGTAGGCGGTTTCAGAATGCGGCATAGTCACTCTTTGAATAGAGTCTATAACTATAAAACCGTAATCACCGTTGTTAATAGCGTGTAGTATCTCGTTTATATCGTTAAGGGATATTAAAAACAGATTAGGCGAAGACAGTTTTAGTCTTTTCGCCCTCGAAAGAAGCTGGCCTAAGGATTCTTCGGTGGAAATATATAAAACCCTTAAACCGGGTGAAAATAAAGCAAGATTGTTTGAAATCTGGAGCATAAGGGTTGACTTGCCTATTCCGGGGTCGCCGCCGATTAGTACGCTTTGACCGTTAACCAAACCCGAACTGACAGAAACATCAAACTCTTTTATTCCGGTTTTGATGCGGGTTGGAGCATTTGATTTTTCAGCCTCCATCGGGGTTGCGGGGAGATTCTTGGGAGGGCTTTCATGAAACTTGACAATTTTGGTTAATTCCGCCCCGGGATTAAGAAGCTCCATCGCGTTATAATTTTGGCACTCCGGGCACTTCCCTACCCATTTTATGGAAGTAGCGCCGCAATTTTTACATTTGTACATTTATTTTTTCTGCCTTAGCAATACAATCCAGCATGGCTTGATTCTGCTCCTTAAAACCCGTTGAAAGAAAAATATTAATTTCTCTTTCGCAATTTTTAGTATCTATGGTAACATCTTTATTTTTGACTACTATAGCGTTGGCATTAAACTCCTTCCTCGAATTAACGATAATCTCATCGTTTTCGGCGAGGACGGCTCTTACATTTTTGAACTTATTCAGTAAAACCGTGATAACGGCATAATTATTTTTAAGCAAAACAATCCCGAATTCCAGCTTTCCGGCCTCTAATGCTTGTCCTAATTTAAAAGCCATTTTAAATATGTCTTTATGCTGCTCTATCCTTGAAGGCCCTAAATCGTAAAGGCTTGTCCATTTTGTATCAAGGTAAATCCCGACCTTTTCTTTAAAAAAAAAGCTGTCCCTATCCGAAAATATACCGATTTTTAAGGCTTTTTTATTCCGACTTTCCGGCGTATTTACCTGCTCTTTAAGTTGTAAAGACATTTTAAAAGTTTTTCTCCCGCATACAGATTTATTTTATCGCATAACTGAGGATAAAACAAGTTTTTTAACGGCGGCTTGGGCAGTTTAAAGCAATTACGGGTCAGCCGTAGTATTCTTCGAATGACGGCCATAGGGATTTAACCGTTTTGTCTATGCTCTCTTCATCGGTCATTAAAGGGTATAATTCGCAACGCTTTCTTGAAGCGACGGATAGCGGTTTTCTAAAAATAGATTCTATCTCTTCTTTATATTCTTCCAATAAATTGGAAGAGCTTCTTAAACTTTTGGCTATGTAATCTCCCAAAAGACTGCCGGATATTACGGCGCTTAATATGCCCGCTCCGGTAACCGGGTGAGTCAAACCTGCGGCATCGCCGCACAAGGCAATATTGCCGAAACACAAATTATTCAAGCCCGATACGGGAATAAGGCCGGATGTTTTTCCATAAATATTGAAACCGATAAGCCCTTTATTCCTTATCTCGTTAAGAAAATTATTAAGAGAACTTGAAAGAGGCATGTTAACCTTTGGTTTTTCGATGCCTATACCGACATTGGCGAATTTGCCCTTTGGAAAAACCCAACCATAGCCATAGGGAATATAAGGCCTGAAATAACAAATGGCGGAATCAAGCCCTTCCACTTTTAAAAGATCGGCTTTTACCTGCGTCGCAAAAACATAAGACTTATTTTTAAGCCCCGGCTCAAATTTATCGTGTAAATCAAAGCTATTTTGTGGGCCTGCTGCTATAATTAAATAACCGTAAGTGATTTCTACCGGTTTATTGTTATCAGAAATATCCACTCCGCTTATCCTATTGCCGCCTGCGTTAATTTTCAGGATATTTGTCCGCTTAATTAAATTCGTTCCCGCTTTAACCGCTAACTTAGCAATATAATCGTCAAAGATATCCCTGTTTAACATATATCCTTTTCCGTCAAACCTGTAAAGATTCCTCCCCGTATCGATATCCATAAAACCGACTTTTTGATTTATAGCGGCAGGAATTTTGGTTAAGTTAATGAATTGATTTATATTGCGACTGACAAATTCCGCACATTGAACGGGAAAACCGATGGTTTTCTTTCTATCTATCAAAACATTTTTTATTCCCTTAAGAGACAGAGAATATGCAGCCGAAGCCCCGGCGGGACCGGCGCCGATTATGGCAACCTCTGTTTGCATATATATTTTAATTAGCCCCGAGTATCCTGTATATTAATACATTGCCGTTATTGGTATTGGCCACCGCCATGTACTTGCCATTTTTGGATATGGAGATATTAGACTCGTGGTTAAAGTTTCTATCCCCTATTCCGGGAGTGCCGAAATTATAAGTTTTTACGACATCATAGCCGTTATCCAGCTTGAAAACCGTTAAGATGCTTCGTCCATAATTTGCAACATAAAGATACCCGTTCTTATAAGCAATACCTACCGGATGATAAAGCTTATAACCGTCATCTCCCGGTATACCGATAGGGCCTATATAATTAAATTGCCTATTAAAAACAAGTATTCTGGAAAGGCTATAATCCGACACATAAATATATTGCCGGGAAAAAGCCATACTTACAGGTTTTTTAAATATCACATTACCCGGGTTTATTCCGCTTTTCCCCTTATTTTGTTTCCCTGCTCCCGCCAAAGGGCCGTTATTAATTAATTTTAGATTCTTTTTCCTTTCGTAAAATTGGCCGTTTGTTAAATAAATCAATATATCGCCAGCCCCCGAGTTTGCAACGTAAATCCTGTTATACGCAAAACCCAGAAATGTGGGTTCTATTAACAATCTTTTAGAATTTGAGGTTTTTCCGAATTCCGAAATAAAATCGCCGTTTGGCTTAAAAACCTGAATTCTTGAATTTCCCGAATCCACTATAAAAATTCTTTCGGGATTTCCGTGGGCACAGCCGTATAGGGGAACCATAAACTCTCCCGTCGCCTTGCCCTCGATGCCCCATTGGCGCAAATAACCTCCGCCTATATTAAATTTTATTATCCTCGAATTACCCGAATCCACGATGTAAAGATTATTTTTTTGCCCAAAAAAAACATCGGCCGGACCCTTAAGATTGAATTTATTCCCTATGATGCGAACCAATCTGAGGGAATAAGGAGCCTTTTTAAAATAAAAGCTGAATCTTTTCTGAAACAGCAATGCGACAAGTGTTAAGATTATAATTATGCTTAATAAAAAAAATATCTTGTTAAGTTTTTCCGTAAATAGGGCCATCTAAATGTCTCCAAGCGGTTACTATTATTTGAAACTAAACCTTTTGCGGATTCCCGCCGCCCCCGGAATGGCTGCCACCATCCCGTTTTTTTATATTACCATATGAATAGAAATATAATTGGAGAATATGGATTTTATCCCAAAACTACCTTCGCTGCGGGCACAGAAAATATAATAGCCGTTTTTCAAATTTTTTTTATTTAAATTATAAAAAAACTTATTATACCGCAAGCTAAATTTCTTCTTAAAGGTCAGATTTTGAAAAGCGATAAGTTTTGATGAATTACACGAAAATTTTACATTCTTTTTATTTTTATACCATTTCTTATATATTAAAAACCCTCTTATGCCGCTTAAATTATGACGGTATTCGTATATAAGGCGGACATTATTTTTGAATCTCCTTGCCGATAAAATTTTTGGAGGACGGGGAGGCGTTATAATTGGAGAAACAGGGTAGGCGGTTTTGGCGCATCCGGATAAAAAAATGGGGAACAATGAAGCGGCAAAGACTAAAATTAATAAGGGGCGGGGTAAAATTCTCTTACTACTTAAGTCTCTCCAGAAATTTCTCATCTCTTTTAATTTCTTCTTCATAATCGTTTATAACAGCTTCAACCCTGTTTAAAGCGGTTCCGCCGTAAGATTTTTTTGAATTGACCGAGGTTAACGGATTAAACACGTCGAATATATCGCTCTCTATGACATCGCATATTTTTTTATATTCTTCAACCTTGAGTTTCGATAACGTTTTTTTATTTTCTTTTGCATAATTTATGATCTGTCCGGCTATTTCATGAGATTTTCTAAATGGAATACGCCTTTTTACAAGGTATGTAGCAATATCGGTAGCGTAAATAAAATCATCTTCCAGCTTTGACAATATATTCTTTGCACTGAAGTTAACCGTCTTTATAATTTCCTTAAAAATTAAAAGAGAGTTGTAAACGGTATCGGCGCTTTCCATAACCGGTTTCTTATCCTCCTGCATATCCCTGTTGTATGCCAGCGGCAAAGCCTTCATCATTATAAACAGGGATAAAAGGTTCGATATGACGCCGCCTGTCTTTCCCCTTATAAGTTCCAGTACGTCCGGGTTTTTCTTTTGAGGCATAATACTTGAACCTGTCGTAAATTCGTCTTTTAACTCGATAAATCCGAATTCTTCGCTATTCCATATTATCAGCTCTTCGCAAAACCTCGAAAGATGCATCGCAATCATGGAAAGGGTAAAATTAAATTCAAGGGCAAAATCCCTGTCCGAAACGCTATCCATGCTGTTTCTTGAAATCTTTGCAAATCCAAGCATCTTTGCTTCTAACCGCCTGTCTATTTCAAAATCCACACCCGCGAGAGCGCCGCTCCCAAGGGTAAGAACATCGGCTGCGCCGTAACAGTTTTTTAATCTCTCGAAATCCCTGGTAAACATCTCGTAATAAGCTAAAATATGATGGGCAAGCGACACGGGCTGCGCGTGTTGAAGATGCGTATATCCTGGAATAATAGTGCCTGTGCGACATTTGGCAATACTTACAAGTTCAAACCTTAAATCTAACAATATACGGGCAACCTTTTTAATTTCATTTTTCACGTAAAGCCTGAAATCAATCGAAACCTGGTCGTTTCTTGACCTTGCGGTATGAAGTTTGGGTCCGGAAACAGGGGCAAGCTCTATCAACCTTTTTTCTATATTCATATGAATATCTTCATACCTTTTGTCAAATTTAAAAATGCCGGTTTTAATATCATTTTTTATTTTTAACAGGAATTTCTCTATCGCCTTTTTTTCTTTTTCACCGACAATATCGGCCTTTCTTAATGCGTAAAGATGAGCAATGCTTCCCGTAATATCAAAATCCGCAAGCCTTTTATCTATATCTATCGAAGAGGTAAAGTCCGCCGTAATCTTCGCAATGTCCTCCTTAAAGCGCCCCCTGACAAAATTACTGCGGGCTTCGCTTTCTTTTTTCCCTATTTTAGGAACGCCAATGGCCGCAGCCCGTTTTTTGCTCTTCGAATGCATGTTTTTCTTTTATTAACGACAAAATTAATGAAGCGGCTGATACTAATAATGAGCCGCTATCTTTTCCCAATCTTATATCTTAATGATTTTAAATGGATAAATCCTGTTGCATCGTTCTGGGAATACGCCCCATCTTCATCTTCGAAGGTAACTATGTCTTTTGAATAAAGGCTTTCACCCGATTTCCTGTATAAAACTTTCATATTTCCCTTGTATAATTCTATCCCTATATGCCCGGAAACACGTTTTTGAGTGCGGTCTATTAATGCCTGAATAGCGTTAAATTCCGGGCTGAACCAGTTGCCTTCGTATATTAACTTTGAATATTTTGCAACAAGGCTGTCTTTAAGTTCGATTTCCTCGCCGGTTAAAGTAATAGATTCCAAAAGCCTGTGGGCAAAACTTAAAACCGTTCCGGCAGGCGTTTCGTAAACACCCCTTGATTTCATACCTGTAATCCTTGTCTCGACAATATCTGCCCTGCCCGTACCGTTTCTGCCGGCTATTAAATTTAGCTTTTCTATAATTCCAAACGGCGTCATATTTTCCCCGTTTAACGATACAGGATTGCCGCAGTCGTAAGCAATATCCACTACCTCCGGGATATCGGGAGCTTTTTGGGGAGAAACGGTAATTTCGAACATGGATTCATCGGGGATATTTTCCAAATCTTCCAAGGCGCCGCCCTCATAGCTTATATGAAAAACATTTCTATCGCTCGAATAAGGCTTCTCTTTTGTAACCGGAACTGCAATGCCGTTATCCTCGGCATATTTAACAAGCCCCGTCCTGGATGATATTTCCCATATTCTCCATGGAGCGATTACCTTAATATCAGGATTAATCGCACTATAGGCAAGTTCGAATCTGACCTGATCGTTTCCTTTTCCCGTTGCCCCGTGAGCCACAAAATTTGCACCCTTAACGGCTGCGATTTCTATCTGCCTCTTTGCTATGAGCGGTCTGGCAATAGCAGTTCCCAGCAGGTAGGCGCCTTCGTAAAGGGCATTGCCTCTTAACGCCGGAAAGATATAATTCTGGGCAAATTCCTCCTTCATATCTTCAACTATCGCTTCGGCTGCGCCGGTCTTTAAGGCCTTTTCTTTTACGAAGTTCAAGTCTTCTTTCTGCCCTACATCGCAACAATAGGCAATAACATCGGCTTTATAAGTATTGATAAGCCATTTTAATATGACAGAAGTATCGAGCCCTCCCGAATATGCCAGAACAATCTTATCTTTAACCACTCTCATAATAAATATTTTCTCCTGTTAAATTTACCGTCCAACCGGTATTCATTTAAAAAGCATCTCCATTATTGCTTTTTGCACATGAAGCCTGTTTTCCGCTTCCTCGAACACAAAAGACGAAAACCTGTCGAATACGGCTTCGGTAACCTCTTCGTTTCTGTGAACGGGCAAGCAATGAAGGAATATAACATCACTTTTAGCGCTGCTAATTACGCCGTCGTCAATAATAAACGGCCTAAGCCTGTCAATCTTTTCTTTGTTATCTTCCTGCCCCATACTGATAAAGACATCGGTAGCAACAACATCGGCATTGCGGGCTGCGGAGATTTTATCACTGGAAACGACGAAACTTCCGCCCATTTTTTTGGAACCTTCCAAAACCTTTTCTTCAATTTTAAACCCTTCAGGAATAGCCAAAACAAGCTCGAAACCAAGCAACGGCTGAAGGCTGATCCACGAATTTGCCATATTGTTGGCATCTCCAAAATAGGCTATTTTAAGATTTTTGATAATATTTCTGGCGTTATCGTCCCCAAAGGTTTTTAAGCCGCCGCCCGTTTTTGTTTCATAAACGGTGAATATATCTGTTAATATCTGTGCGGGGTGATACATGTCCGTAAGACCGTTAATTACGGGTTTTTCAAAATACATGGCAAATTCCTCTATTTTGTCCTGTCCGAAGGTTCTTATAACCACCCCGTCTATATACTTTGACAGGACCCGCGCCGTATCTTTTACAGATTCCCC
>JAMCUF010000004.1:1105-20437 GCA_023381755.1 Deltaproteobacteria bacterium | reverse complement strand
TAAGAAGTTTTATATATAAAAATTCCAAATACTTCGGACTGCCTTTCATTCTAATAGCAGCTTTAAGGTAATAAGCGGCCTTCTTAAAGTCATCAAGGTTATAAAAATAATTAAAGGCTATTAAAAACGGTATATTCCAACTTCCGTTAATATGCTTCATTCCCATTTTTAACAATTTAATAGCCCTTCGCGGTTTTCCCGCAAGGCCTAAAAGAGTGCCGCCTGCCTGATATCCATAGCTAAACCTGTGATTTAAGCTAACCGTTATAACCGATATTCTATACATGTAAGGATAACGCATTTTCGCAATCCTGTATGAGGAAGATTCCTGAACAAAGAGTACCCAAAAGTAATCCGAAAAGAGCGTATTAAAATTTAAATCTATAAATTTAATAAACCCAGGCTTTATAGACGAATACCTCAAAAAGGATATAAGTTTAAGGTTTTTTTTGAAAACTATCCCGCTAAACGATAAAAATACTAAATAAGCCATAAGTATCATTAAAATAATTGCAACTGATCCTTTCGCAAATCTGCGGATAAAAGTAGTCATACATATATAATAATATATGTTAATATATGTGGTTACCTATTTGTTAATGCATTTAAATAAATCAAAACCGTTCTTGATGCAATTTCTTTAGCGTCAAATCTTTTAACGACCTCATTATAACAGTTTAAACCTAACTTTTCTATTAACTCCCGTTTATCAATAAACGAGACAATTTTATCTGCAAGTTCAGTGAAATCCCCGTTTTTAAATAAAAGGCCGGTCTCATTGTTTTTTATTATTTCGGAAATTCCGCCCACGTCTGAGGCAATAACTACCTTCTTCAGCGCACATGCTTCTATGATAATGCTCCCCATTCCTTCAAGGCCGGATGGAACAATTATCAAATCGCTTGCAGCGATAAATTTTTTAATATCTTTTTTAAAACCGCTTATAATAAAATATTCTTTAAGCCCCTTTTTATTAATTAAACCGGTTACGTAGCCGTACAGTTCGCCTTCTCCTATAATGACAAATTTTATGTCATTTCGCGTCCTTATTATTAATTCTGCCGCCTTTATTAAAATTTCGTGCCCCTTTTCTTTCGACAATCTGCCAATAATCGAAACCACTTTTTCACCCGGCTTGACCCCAAGTTCGCACATGACATCTTCCTTTTCAGATTGATACGATAATATATCCCCTTCCAATAAACTTCGCCGGCTTTCGGTTCTATCATCATCATTATTATAAATTCTCGGACTATAAATCGTTTCTATTTTTTCCGGATCTATCTTCACATCGCTAATTAAGCCTCTCCTGATAAAATCCGATATAGCGATAAATTTGTCGGTTAAAAAATGATATATTAAAAATCCCTTTAAGAAGCCCACTTTGTATGCAACATGTCTGGTTAAAATCTTGACAATTTTTTTTTTAAAAATCAAAAGAGAAGCAACGCCACCAAGAAATTGGTCTTTCGAGGAGTGAAAATTTATTAAGTCGATATCGTATTTTATTAAAAAGTTTCTTATTTTAAATATAGCATTAATATCAAGAAAGTTTTTCATCCCGATTGACGTATTATAAATGCCGGATTTGTCCAATTCGCTTTTTAACCTCTTATTATTATTATGTATAACGTAAATATTGAATTTATCGCCATGATACAACTTTATAAATTTAAGCAGTATAGCGATATCGTTTTGTGCCCCACCGAATTTTTTAAAGCCATCGATATGAAGTATATTAAATTTGCCTTTTTTACTCATAAGAAATACAATATGCAAATGATAAATCGATATTTCATGATCAGGTTATTATATAATTATAATGCATTTATAATAATAATTTAAGCAATATATTAGTAAAAGGCGCATGTCAAACGTTATTCTAATTTTTTCCAAAGATATATTGCTTGCCCTGATACCATTGTTTGTTGCGATAGATATATTCGGCGTCCTTCCCATTTATTTAGATTTCGTTAAGGATATAGCCTTAATAGAGGAAAAAAAAATAAGGAAAAACTCGTTAATTACGGCATTTAGCGTTGGTATCGGCTTTCTTCTGGTAGGGAAATCGCTCTTTGCCGTTATGGGTATATCAATATACGATTTTGAAATAGCAGGAGGCATACTTTTACTCATAATATCCATAAATAATCTGATTTCCGAAAAGCCTAAAATGTTTGCCTTAAGCCGCCAGGCGGATTTAGGAGTTGTTCCGATAGGCGTTCCTTTGATTGTCGGTCCAGGGGTTTTGACCACGCTTTTAATTCTGACCGGCATTTACGGTTATCTGGTAACTACTATTTCATTTATTATCAATCTTTTAATCGTTTATGCCGTTTTAAGAAATACAAGAATAATTTTAAAATATCTTGGAAAAACAGGCTCTAACGCGGCCGGAAAGTTAGCGGCGCTTTTACTCGCGGCATACGCCGTTATGATGATGAGGGTGGGAATTATTAATACCATATCGATTTACATAAAAAATATTGCGCATCCGCTGCATTAAACACTAAACCTAAAGTGCATTATATCGCCATCCCTAACGATGTAATCTTTGCCCTCAAGCCTTAAAAGACCCATTTTTGCCGCATTAGATTCCGACCCACCGGCCTTTATAAAATCATCGTAAGATATAACTTCTGCCCTTATAAAACCCTTTTCAAAATCAGAATGAATCGTCCCCGCAGCTTGCGGCGCCTTCCAGCCGTTTTTTATCTCCCATGCCCTGACCTCCTGCTTTCCGGCGGTAAAAAATGAAATCAGGCCTAAAAGTTTGAAACTGACCGAGGCAACAATATCTAAAGCGGAGGATTCGAGACCGTAATCTTTTAAAAAGGCGTCCTTATCCTCAGGGCTTAAGCTTGACAATTCTTCTTCCAGCTTTGCACACAATCTTATTACCGGTATATTTTCAGGTTCAGCAATATTTAATATACCGACTATCTCATCATTGGAGAAATCTTTGGATAGCATTTGTTCATCGACATTAATAACATATATAACCGGTTTTGACGATATAATACCCAAAGATTTTAAAAGGCTTTTTTCGGTTTCGCTAAATTCTTTATTGATTATATTGCCCGTTTCGGAAAGCTGCCTGTCGATATTTTTTAAAAAATCAAGGTTGGATAATGCGGCTTTATCCCCGCTTTTGGCCATTTTTTCAAGTTTTTGAATATGCTTAGAAAGAATCTCTATGTCGCTTAAGGCAAGCTCGGTATTAATAATCCCGATATCTCTGACCGGATTAATTCCCCCCTCTACATGCACTACCGAATTTTCTTTAAAGACCCTTATCACCTGTATAATCAAATCGACATTTCTAATATGCGAAAGAAACTTGTTGCCTAGTCCTTCGCCTGCCGAAGCTCCTTTCGTCAGCCCCGCAATATCCACAAATTCGACATAAGCCGGCGTAACCTTTTCCGGATTAACTATTTCCTGAAGCTTATAAAGCCTTTTATCGTTAACCGGCTTTATGCCGACATTAGGATCTATCGTGCAAAAAGGGTAGTTGCTGGCTTCGGCACATCCGGAGGTAATAGCATTAAATATAGTTGACTTCCCGACATTGGGAAGGCCTACTATGCCGCATTTAAGCCCCATATTTGTTATTTCCCATAGAAACCGGTACCATTATTGCAACTTTTACTTACGGTTAAAAGCATTCATAGCCTTGACGAGCCCATCTGTAATTATGACCGACAATAATTCATTTATCATTTTTAAAATATCGGGAATTTTTCTAATTTCTTCTTTCGAAAAATTAGACAGGACATAGTCTGCCCCCGTATTAAATTTGGCCCTGACGGGAGAGTTAATGCCCAATTTTACGCGAGTAAAATTTTTGCTCCGAAGCGAATTGATTACCGAATTAACCCCATTATGCGAACCGCCGCTGCCACCGAACCTAATTTTATAGCTTCCGAACACGAGGTCGAGGTCGTCGTGAATTAGAATAATATTTGAAGTGCCGTCATTATCCGAAATTTTAAATATGCCATGCTTATTTAGCGCCTCTTTCACGGCTTTTCCACTTAAATTCATGTATGTAAGCGGCTTGATTAAATAAACATCTTTATCTGATATGACCTTTTTTGAGATCAGATAATTTTTTTTATGGCTAAAATCAGGAAAATTACCTTCTTTAAAAAAGCTATCTATGGCAAGAAAACCAAAATTATGCCTAGAAAAAAGGTATTCCGGCCCTGGATTCCCAAGACCAAAGATAAATATATCCGGTATCATTTTTCATTGGCTAAATTAATTTTTTGATTGAGTTTACGGGGTTGAAGCCGGCATTTCCTCCTGGGCTTCGGGTTGCGGTGCGACCTCCTCGACTGTCGGCTCCGCAACAGTAACAATAGGCGCATCCCTATCGGCAAGTATTTCGATACCTTCGCCGAGATTTAAATCCTTTACGTGGATAATATCCTTAATCTGAAGGGATGACACATCGATATTTATAGTGTCTATTATATCTTTAGGATAACCTTTAATTGTAATATGTCTCATAATCGGCTCAAAAATACCCCCAAGTTTTACACCTTCGGGCTTACCCGTAAAATGGATGGCTGCTTCTATCTCTATCTTCTCATCCATCGATATTTCGTGAAAATCGATATGAATAACGCTGCCGGTTACCGGATCTTTTTGAATCTCCTTGATAACCGCGGTTTTCCCGTTTACCTTTTCTTCTTTGCTTACTATATTAATAAAAGATGAGATAGAATGATTTGCAAAGGTTTTAATAAAATCTTTGTAATTTAATAAAACCCCTAAGGAATCTAAATTTCTTCCATACATTACGGCAGGTATAAATCCCTGTTTTCTCAGGGACTTAATACCGCTCTCTTTGTTTCTTGCATCCACATTCAGATTAATTATTTCCAATGGATATCTCCTTTTATTTTATATTTTTGTTTTATAAGTTATTTTAAATAAAAAGCGAGCTGACAGAATCCTCGTCATGAATTCTTTTAACCGCTTCCCCTAAAATATTCGCAACACTTAAGATTTTAATTTTATCTGACAATCCTTGCCTGTTTTTTTGATTTATGGTATCGGTAATTATAAGTTCTTTTATAGGGGAATTATCTATTCTATCCATTGCCGCACCGGATAAAACCCCGTGCGTTGCCATTGCTATTATCCCTCTCGCCCCATTCTCAAAAAGCGCAATCGCACCCTGGGTAATAGTGCCGGCAGTATCTATCATATCATCTATCATAATAGCTATTTTATCCTTAACATCCCCTATAACATTCATAATTTCGGCAACATTTGCCTTTATTCTCCTTTTATCTATAATGGCAAGATTTGAATCTAAATGTTTTGCAAATGCCCTTGCCCTTTCCACAGCTCCCGCATCAGGAGCAACCACAACTATATCGGCAGGGTCTAAACCTTTCTCATTTATATATTTTACCAAAACAGGAACGGCATATAAATGATCAACCGGAATATTAAAAAAACCCTGAATTTGCCCTGCATGCAAATCCATCGATAAAACCCTGTCTGCTCCTGCGGTAGTTATAATATCCGCTACCAACTTCGCCGTGATTGGTACTCTTGAAGCCGTCTTTCTATCCTGCCTTGCATATCCGTAATAAGGAATAACGGCCGTTACTCTTTTTGCCGACGCCCTTTTCATGGCGTCAATCATTATCAAGAGTTCCATAAGATTTTTATCGACGGGATTAGATGTCGATTGGATTAAAAAAACATCGTACCCGCGAACATTTTCGCTTATGTTTATAAATGTCTCTCCGTCGCTAAAATTATAAACATCGGCATCTCCAAGCGATATGCAAAGATAATCGGCCATTTTCTTTGCCAAATCTATATTTGAATTACCGGCGAACAGTTTTAACCTATCGAGCATATCTTCCTTATATTGATATTGGCTGGGGCGGGAGGATGACTCCCATCTTCGCCGGCATAAAAGCCTTTGGCTTTTATAAGCCGCCGCGAAGATATGGTCGTGATCTACCTTAACAGCCGTTATGCAAAACCTAAATTTTTCACTTTCTATGCACTATGTATTGGCTGGGGCGGGAGGATTCGAACCTCCGAATGCAGGAATCAAAATCCTGTGACTTGCCACTTGTCGACACCCCAATTTTAAATAAAACTAAGAGAATCGGGGGATTTTATTGTTCCCGGCTACTTATAGCTGCTTCATACGCACTAAGCACAACCTTTTCTATCATATCCCTTGTTTCATTATTCAGCGGATGGGCTGTATCTTTAAATGTCCCGTCCTTTCTTTTTTTGCTTGGCATTGCAATAAATAAACCTTCCTTGCCGTTTATTATTTTGAGGTCTCTTACGACAAAACAGTTATCAAACGTAATTGTAACATAGGCTTTTAATTTTTCTTCATCAACGGGAAATACATTAACTTCAGTAACCTGCATAGCAAATCCTCCAAATAAAATAAGTTGCGTAAAATAATTTATAAAGTTGTTGCCAAAGAACCTAACACTACCCTTTTATTAAAAGGAAATGATCCTAAACTGTCCAGATAAGCTACGGCTTTTTCTTTACTTTTAAACGCACCGAAAACAGCGGAACCGCTCCCTGATAAAAGGGATAATTCGGCACCGCACTGCATCATAGAATCTTTAATCCCTCTAAGTATCTGATGCTTTCTAAATATTACAGGCTCAAAATCGTTTTCGAACTTTATATTTTTAAAATCCAAGTATTGAATGTTATAATAATCTGCATTATTTGTCAATAAAAAATCGTCAAAATCATTGTATGCCCCTTTTGTATCTATTCCAAAATCCGGAATTATCAGGACAATAAAATATTTTGGCAAAACAGCCTCGGAAATTTCATAAATACTTTCTCCGAATCCCGTTATAACCGCATCCCCTTTTGTTAAAAAAAATGTAACATCCGAACCTATTCCAAACGCTAATTTTCGTAATTCATTAATGCTAAGGGGGCTATTAAATATTTCATTCAACTTTAATAACATTCCGGCGGCATCGCTTGACCCGCCGCCTAACCCCGCTTTAATCGGAATATTTTTTTCTATTAAAATGTCAACGCCTTTATTCTTAATATTTAATATTTTAAAATAAATTTTAGCCGCTTTTATAGCCATATTGTCCGCATTAGAGATTGATTCCAGTTCAGATTTGAAAATGCCTTTTTCTAAAATTTTGCCTGGAATAACAGAAATTCTATAGTCGCCGTTCGTAAATTTAAAGGAAATTTTATCAAAAATTCCGATTTTACGCGTTAAAGATTGGATCTCATGAAGATTATTCGGTCCCCTTTTGCCAATCTTTAGGGAAAAATTAATTTTGGCAGGGGCATAATAATAAAGATCCATTGAATCGGAAGGAAAATGATTTTTCATAACCCTTAAAATAATAGCTTAGATGCTCCATAACGAATTTATAGAATTATGCGCAAAATTTATAAATATTTGCGGAAAAATTCCCATCAACAACGTAAAAAATAGGCAAATAAAAATTACAATCATTAATCCTTCGTTTATTTTACCGTTAATAATGCCAAAATCATTGTTTGATTTATTAAGGTCGGCCCCAACGGATCCGCGGCCTGGCTGAACCCCGTTTGTTGATGATGACTCAATTAATCTTTCCCCGTCCGGCATATACATTTGTACAATTATTTTTATATAATAGAACGCGGCAAAAGCACTGTTTATAAAGGCTATTAATACAAGCAGGTCGTACCTCGATTTAATTGCCGCTGAAAACACATAAAATTTTCCCATAAAGCCTGAAGTTACCGGAATTCCCGCTAAAGATAAGAGAAAAAAGGTCATAGCGGCGGCAACAAATGGATATTTGTATCCGATGCCCGAATATTTTTTAATATCCAAGGACATTAAGTCAAAATTTTCGAATATGACAACAATGGCAAATGCCCCGGCTGTCATAAAAATATATGCCAGCAAGTAAAAAAGCGTTCCCGAATACCCGTAATACCCACCCCCTATAATTCCTATAAGTATATAACCGGCTTGAGCTATAGACGAATATGCAAGCAGTCTTTTGATATTTGAGGACATAATAGCCGCTATATTTCCAAAGGTCATGGAGAGTATGGCAAGTAACCATAATATATTATTAAAATCCATTATATTAAAATTATAAATAAGGGAATATACTCGTAAAAAAATTGCAAAAGCGGCTATTTTAACACCCGTTGCCATAAAATTAGTAACAGGAGTGGGTGCGCCGTCATAAGCATCCGGAGTCCATGCATGAAATGGAAAAAGCGACATTTTGAATGCAAGACCAACCAAAAATAAAATTAACCCTATGGCAAGGTAAATCTTTATATTGCCAAAATTTATCAATCCTTTATCTGAAGCGCTGGTTATAAAATAATGGATATTATATAAATTGAGATGCCCCGTAGCAGCATAAATGAATACAGATCCAAAAATTACAAATGCGGACGCAAAAGTTCCGAGTACAAAATATTTCAATGCGGCTTCGGTGCTTCTTGAATTTCCTTTTAAATAACCCGTAAGAATATATGCGGTAACCGACATAAATTCGATAGATAAAAACAACATAATAAGATTATTCGATGAGACTAAAAACATCATTGATGCTACTCCAAAGAGAATAAGGCTATAGTATTCCGGAAGCGGCAATTTAAAATTATCCATATAAACTTTTGACATTAATATGGTTAAAAAACCTGAAAAAAGAATTCCGATGAAGAAAAAAACATCAAACCTATTAAATACTATGGAGCCGGAAAATCCGTTTACAGTCCTTCCTGAGAGCATTAAAACATAAATAAAAGAAAAGCCGATACTTATAAGGGAAAGATAATACGGATTATCGCTTTTCGAAAGTTTTTCAAAAAAGGTTAGAAAAAGAACTATAAATGCAAAAATTATAATAACCGCCTCAGGCATTACGCTTAACACACCTTTTTCCAATAAATTCATATTATATATTTGGGTACTATCAAGCATTCGACAACCCCGTCTTTAATTTAGTTAAATTATGAATATATCCGCGATGACCTACCATAGCGATAAAATGTAATACCGTGGGATCGATTCTTTCTAAAAATGGCATCGGATAAAATCCGATAAAAAACATCAGCAATATCAACGGTAAAACCGTAATAATTTCTCTTAAATTCATATCCTCGAAACTTTCTATCTTGGAACTGGTAATTCCTTGAAACATAACCCGTTGAAACATCCATAGCAAATATACCGCCGCAAAAATTATTCCGCTTGTGGCAATTATCGTTAAAACCATGTAATGTTTAAAAGACCCGATTAAGATTAAAAATTCCCCCACAAACCCGTTTAAACCTGGAAGTCCGATGGATGCCAAAACAGAAATCATAAAAAGAGTGGTAAGCACCGGCGCTTTTTTTGCAATACCTCCAAAATCCCCAATTTGCCTGGTATGCGCTCTTTCATAAAGCATTCCCACAAAAAGAAACAGCGCTCCGGTTGCAATTCCGTGATTTAAAAGTTGAAGGATCGAACCATCTATGCTAATTGCAGACATTGCAAATAAACCCAGCATTATAAAACCCATATGCGAAACGCTTGAGAACGCCACCAATCTTTTTAAATCCTTTTGAACCATGGAAACTAAGGCTCCGTATAGGACGCCTATGACCCCGATAACAATAACTATTGGGGCAAGTATGAGGGTTGCCCTGGGCAAAAGGGGCATCGCAAACCTGAAAAACCCGTAAACCCCAAATTTTAAAAGAACACCTGCAAGTATAACGCTGCCTGCCGTAGGGGCTTCGGTATGGGCATCGGGAAGCCATGTATGAAAAGGAAAAAGCGGTATTTTAATCGCAAACCCCAAAAATAGGGCGATAAATAGTAATATTTGAAGATCAAGCGGAATGTGGGTATTATATAACCTAAGGATATTAAAGGTAAAATTACCTGTTTGGTCATAATGAAGCATAAATATATAAATTAACCCGAATAGCATTATAAGCGACCCTGCCATTGTGTATAAGATAAACTTTACGGCCGAATAAACCCTCCTGCCCGTACCCCACATTCCGATAATAAAATACATGGGTATTAACATAAATTCCCAGAACAGGTAAAATAAGAGGACATCTAATGATGCAAATGTCCCAACCATAAATGTTTCAAGTATCAGCATTAAAATAAAAAATTCTTTCACATGGTCTTTTATATATCTAAAGCTTGAAATCAGGGATACAAATGTTAACAGTGTCGTCAATAGGATTAAAAACAGACTTACACCGTCTATTCCCAAAAAATATGATGCACCAAACGCGCCTATCCAGTTAAACTTCTCGACAAATTGAAATTTATACATGTTTGGCTTAAAATAAATAAAAAGATAAAGCGAAAAAATAAATTCTATAAGGGATAAAGCCGTGGCGAGATTTCTCAATAACCCTTCTTTTCTTTTATTAATAAAAAGCAATAAAATGACCGAGGCTAATGGGAAAAAAATCAAAATAGACAAAAGATATTTTATAAAAAAACCCATATTTATCAACCTTCGTTAAACCGGCATTAAATTAATATATGTTTAAATTTATGGTAAATTCACCGGGTAATTCATCTGATAAAAAAATAAAAAAGCAATGCTGCAACCCCTATAGTCAAGGTTAAAACATAACTCATCAACATCCCGTTTTGGATTTTTCTTGTTTTAGTCGAAAAAAATGCAAAGCTTGAAGCAACCCCGTTAACTGCCCCGTCTATAATTAAAGCATCTATAACCTTCCATAAGAAATTGGAAAAACCTAAAACGGGCCTTACAATTATAAAATTATATATCTCGTCGATGTAGACCTTGTTGTAAGACAATGCATATACCGGCTTAAAAATATTTTTAATCTTTTCGGGATTAACGGCCTTTTTGATATATAAAAGATAGGCTATAAATATCCCTAAAAGCCCTGCCAAAACAGATATAAGGCTTAAGATATACCATGGGGCATTATTTGTAAAAGGGGCAAAATTATATGCGTTTTTGAAGGCAACATGCAAAAAGCTATAGAATACGGATTTATTAAACGGCGGGATACCCAGAAATCCTATTATTAAGGCAAACAAAGCCAGTATGACCATGGGAATAGTCATAATTTTCGGAGACTCATGAACATGCACTTTCGGATCAACATTAGATTCTCCAAAAAAAGCCACAAATATTAACCTAAAAATATAGAAAGCGGTCATTAAAGCGGTTATTTCTCCGATTATCCATGCGAAATAAAACCCCTTATTGTAAACATCTGCCAATATTGCGTCTTTACTAAAAAATCCGGAAAAGGGGGGTATGCCGGAAAGGGCAAGGCCGCCGACTATAAATGTAACAGCGGTAATTTTCATTTTTGAATATAGCCCGCCCATCTTTCGTAAATCTAATTCTCCGGAAAGTCCATGCATCACGCTGCCTGCGGTTAAAAAGAGAAGTCCCTTAAAAACCGCATGGGAAATAAGATGAAATATCCCCGCCGTATAAGAACCGATACCGACAGCCATAAACATATACCCCAATTGGCTTATGGTCGAATAGGCAATAATTCTCTTGATATCAAACTGCGTTAAAGCTATAAATGCGGCCAAAAAGGCGGTAAATGTCCCGATCGTTAAAACAACTTCCGATGCAAATTGGGAATATGAAAAGATTACATGAAATCTTGCTATCATATAAACACCGGCGGTAACCATAGTAGCCGCATGAATTAAAGCACTAACCGGCGTTGGTCCTTCCATGGCATCGGGCAACCACACATGCAGGGGGAATTGCGCCGATTTTCCAACAGCTCCTGCGAACAATAGCAAGGCGATAGCTGTTACGGTAATCGACGGAATAGATGGAATCATCGTGAATATGGTTTCATAATTAAGGGTTCCCGTAGTAATAAATAATAAAAAGATGCCGATAGCAAATCCAAAATCCCCCACCCTATTAACTATAAAGGCTTTTTTCCCCGCATCCACGGCCGATTTTTTCTCATACCAAAAACCAATTAAAATATACGAACAAAACCCCACAGCCTCCCAAAATACATATAAAAGTAAAAGATTATTGGAAATTACAAGCATTATCATCGAAAAAACAAAAAGGTTTAAAAACGAAAAGTATCTTGCAAAACCCTTATCGCCCTGCATATACCCGATAGAGTATATGTGCACGATGGCGCTTACGCCCGTAACCATAACAAGCATGACTACGGAAAGTCTGTCTATAACCGCGGACACCCCTGTCCTAAAGCTTGCCGCGTAAACCCATGGGTAAAGCGTAGTTGTAAATCCATGCGTGTATGAAACGATGAAAAATAGGATAGAAGAAAAAATAAAGGATATTACTATAAAAACGCTGGCTAAAATACCGGCATACCCTTTAAAATATTTCCCAAGTAATCCCAAAAGAAGCCAACCCGCGAAAGGAAATAACGGTATTAGCCATGCAATGATGTCTTTTGCGCCCATTATAAATTACCTTTATCTTTATATAATAATATTGCAGTTTATAATTTTAACTCATTTGCTTTATCTATATCGACTGTCCCCTTTTCTCTATAAAAAGCGACGGCAATGCCGAGGGCTATTGCAGCTTCGGCAGCAGCCACGACCATCACAAAAATAACGAAGATATCTCCGTCTATAAGGTTAAGATAACTGGAAACAGCCACTAAACCCAAATTAGCAGCGTTAAACATTAACTCCAGGCTCATAAATACGACTATTAAATTTTTGCGCATCAGGACACCGAGCGCCCCAATGCAAAAAATTATGCTTGCAACTATCAAATAACCGTTTACTGACATTTTTATTATAATTTTTATTATAAATTAAAGGTTAATTAATAATTAATACTTCTTTTTGGCAAACAAATAAGCGCCGATTATGGCAACCAATAAAAGAATAGATGCAACTTCGAATGGAAATATATACTTTGTGAATAAAAATTCCCCGATAATCTGCGTGTTTCCGACCTTATTAATTAAAGCACGCGTATAAATTCCGGTCGGTTTTTTCAGGGAACCTTTGGTGATATAAAGGACTATTTCGGCAAATAAAATTATCAAAATTATCACGGCTATAAATATCTGGTGCAAATCTGCTTTAATTTTTTTAATTTTTGAAAGATTCAGCAGCATTATGACCAGTACAACCAAAACCATAATGGCGCCCGCGTAAACCAGAACTTGCATGGCTGCGAGAAATTGCATATCCAATATAACGTAAAAACCCGCCAAGGCAAAAAAACACAGCACCAAATACAGTGCCGAGGTTAACGGATTTTTCATCGTTATAACCATTAAAGCCGAAAAAATGGTTATAATTGAAAAAACATAAAAAAGCGCTTCCAAAATTGTCCCCTTGCTTAAATAAATTATTAATATTTCAAATATCTTACCAAGATTTTATTAACTTTTCTATTCCATAAATTCCTTCATCCCGTGTATAAAAAGCCACCTCATAATTATTTCCCATGCTTATCGCTTCCTCGGGACAAATCTCTTCACAATAACCGCAACATATACATCTTAATAGATCAATATCAAAGGATGACGGGTGTCTTCTTCCGTCATTTCCCGTCCCCGGCTTAAGCTTGTCTATGCTATGATTATGTTTTTGCCTCTCCGTAAGCTCGTGGCTATCCCCGTAATCGACATAACCTGACTTTATTTTAATAGCTTCAGACGGACAGACGGTCTGGCATAAAAAACACGCAACGCATCTTAGCGATCCATCGTTATTTACATTAAGCTTAGGAAAGGCTCTGAATCTTTCGGCTATACGGATCTTTTCCCTTGGATATTGAAAGGTCACGGGTTTACGGAAAAAGGTTTTTATTGTAGTCTTTAACCCGACTAATAGATTCTTTGAAATTTCTATAATAGAATTTTCCGGTCTTTTTGTATCCATATTATTTTATTTATTTATTAAAATCATTATAAAACCGGTAACTATGATGTTAGCCAATGCCAACGGCAATAAAAACTTCCATCCAAAATCCATAAGTTCGTCATACCTTAACCTCGGATATGTCCACCTTAACCACAAATAAATAAGCACGACAAAAAAAACCTTTATCAGGAACCATAGAACCGAAGGAAGGAACGGACCCTGCCAGCCTCCCAGAAACAAAGTAACTATTATCGCGCTATTAACTACTATTTGGGCATACTCGCCGATAAAATAAAATGCAAACTCCATGCTTGAATATTCCGTGTGGAAACCGGCGACAAGCTCCCCCTCCGCTTCTCCTAAATCAAAAGGAACCCTGTTCATTTCGGCTGTAGATGCAATCAAATAAATTATAAAGCCTATCGGCTGGTAAACTATAAACCAGACATGCGACTGCTCGGAAACTATATTGGCTAAACTTAAATCTCCCGCAATCATTATTATTCCAATAATCGAAAGAACAAGGGGAATTTCATAGCTAATCATTTGAGCCGCTGTCCTGATCCCGCCAAGTAACGAATACTTGCTGTTAGAAGCCCATCCGCCCAAAACCACTCCGTAAATCCCAAGCGACGAAAGCGCTAAAATAAAAAGTATTCCAATGTTTACATCCGTAATCTGAAGCGGAACGGTATGCCCCAGAACCTTGATCGGAGCGCCGAACGGTATAACCGCAAATGTGGTAAGCGCCGGAATAACCACAATTACCGGCGCTAATAGAAATAAAAACTTATCGGCATCCCATGGTATAATATCTTCCTTAAAAAAGAGTTTTATGCCATCCGCTATCGGCTGTAATAACCCATGGAATCCGGCTTCCATGGGACCCATCCTGTTTTGGATTTTGGCAGCCACTTTACGCTCCAAAAGCGTCAGGTAGGCCGCCGCCATAAGTAAACCAGCAAAAACGATTAATATCTTTATAACCTCCGCTATAAGCCAGAATATCATGATATTAACTAATTAAATTTAGAGTTTAGTATTCAAAATAATAATATAATAGCACAACACTTATGTTTAATAAAATAGTTTAGTTTTATCATTATAATAAAATTTACTTTTAGTTTTAATCTTATTGTGATATGTTACGTCGCCTGCCTTTAACGATTGAATAAACCCGGATAATGCGTCCCTTGCATAATTGAACGAATATCCCAATTTGGCCGAGACCAAAGTTAAAATGTCTAAAATATCGCTTCTATAAACACCAAGATTAAACTCATTACTTAAGTGTATCTTTTTACCTTCAAAATTTTCATAGAATACATCTTTTGATTCAAGAAAGTCGCATACCGGTATAACAATATCCGCCATTGCGGACAATATGCTGACTTTAGAGGAAAAAACGGCCAAAAACTCTAAATCGGTTATATATTTCGTCAATTCTGCAATTATATGGTTATTCGCAGGATCGCCTATATATATTAGATTTTTTATTTTACCGTTATCAAATCCGGAATATATGGAATTACGGCCAAAATTATCTGCGGGATTTATCCCCGCATTAATGAGGCCCCTATAATTAAAGGGTTTAACAAGCGGGTAAACATATACGATTTTCTGTTCGTCTCTTAAAAATTCAACTATCTCCTTGATGATAAGAAATTCTTTATCCATATCGTAAGCCGCCATTGGAAGATCGCCGATTATAACGGAAATTGAATTTGCCTTAATAATATGTTCGGCTATTAAACTTTCCTGATTTGGACCACGCTGAAGCGAGGCGAGCGAAGCACGAACGGTATCCGGTTGGACCAGCGTCTCATTCCCGATCCCGTCATCTTTTTTAAAACCATAATCGTAAAGATTTAATCTTAAACTATTCAGGAAATCATGAATTCCAGACAAATCGATATCTTTTCTGGTATAAGCAATATCTTCAAATCTTGTTAAATCGGGATTTGCCCGTTTTTTAACATTTACAAGCAAAAGTTTTCCTCCATGCTCCCTGTGCGTCTTCATAATATTATATGAAACATATGGAATCTCGTCTTCTATAGAACCGATGTATAATATAACATCGGAATTTTGCATCGTTTTAATCTCAAAGTTTTCCTCATTTCTAAAGACAGTTTTAAACTTATTGAGATTGCCTCTGTAAAATTCCGGTTCGGCTATATCAAAATAGGCCGGCTTCAGAACATTTTTCATAAAATTAGAAATTACAAATCCATCGTTTGTGGAGATACACGGGGACACTAAAACGGCGGTATTTTGCATGCTGTTTTTTTCTGAAATATTTTTAATTCTTAAGACAAATTCCTCTATGGCATCTTCAATATTAGTTTCTTTCGGCATCGACTTTTTTTTAATAAGCGGAGCTTTAATATAATAGCCTTCATTTTTCCCGATGCCTTCGTAAAAAAACCCGTATTTACATAAATATCCGCCAAATAAGGAGGCTGTCCTGACCAAAGATTCTTCCTTATCATACCGGTAATATTCAATCCTGCATGCAGCCGAACATTTATCGCAAACGGACGAAAAGGGGGACACTTGCCAATATCTTTCTTTAAATTTAGAAGGTTTTGAAAGTAACGCGCCAACAGGACAAACCTCGACACAATTCCCGCAATAATAACAATTTAAGTAATTGGGGTTAACAGTAATTTCCTCAAATGAGCAGTTCTCGGCCGGTATAGAGCCTAATTGCAATTTATCGTCTGTCTTTAATCCTATATAGCCGTTATACCCCTTATTTTTAATTTGATAAAACGGATTCCCATACATATCGGTACATACCCTGATGCATCTGGAACACAGCACGCACCTTGTCGCCGTATATTCGATAAGATCGCTTTTAAATATATATGTTCTATCTGGAAAAACTCTTTTATTTTTCTGAGTTGTGATACCAAATTCAAAAGATAAATCCTGCAAACTGCATTCGCCGGATTTATCGCAAACAGGACAATCGAGGGGGTGGTCTAATAGAAGATGCGACATTACTTCTTTTCTTACCTTCCATAGTTTTTCGGTATTGGTTAAGATTTCATACCCTTCCTTTACTTTTGCAACACACGACGGAAGAGGATTTTTAATCCCTTTAACCTCAACCACGCAAATTCTGCAAGAACCTATCGGCCTGAGCCTTTTTAAATAACAGAGTGTCGGTATTTTAATCCCCTTTTGGGAAGCGGCTTCAAGAATAGTCAGTCCCGATTTTGTCATTATCTTTTCATTGTTAATCGTTATCTCGATATCCATTTTTTTTAATCCTCAAACTTTACAAGCATAAGAAAATAGCACCTCATACATCTCGTTGCCTCATAAACAACATCATCGCTTGTAAAACCTTTATCGACTTCCATAAAATTACTTATGCGTGCTACAACCGGTTCCTCCAACTGTTTGGCCGCAAAATTTCCCTTTGGAAAATCGGTATAATCTATTATCTCATTTTTGTCATAAACGCCGATTTTTTCAAGCAGGTATTCAAAAAGACAATCGTCAGTTATATTAAATGAACCCGTTCTTATATATTGGTCTATCCTTCTTGCGGCATTTTTACCGTCGCGATTTGAATCGACTATGCTCAAGGGGCCCGTAAACACGTCACCGCCTACAAATACTCCCTGCATTTCAGTCATATGGGTAAATTCATCCGCTACTATTGTTTTACCCTTATTTGTTTTAATATGCGGCGTATCTTTTAAAAAATCAAGATCAGGAACCTGTCCGACCGCCATAATAAATGAATCGCATTCTATATCAAAATCGGTACCCAAAACTTCTACGGGGCTTCTCCTTCCACTTTTATCAGGTTCTCCAAGCTTCATTTTTACGCACCTTACCCCCTTAACGGCTCCATTTTGCTGAATAATGCTTACAGGATTAGTTAAGAATTCAAATTTAACGCCTTCCTTAATGGCAGTGCCGATTTCGTAAGGCGCCGCCGGCATCTGCTCTCTTGCCCTTCTATAGACGACTATAACTTCTTTAAAACCCAGCCTGACCGCTGTCCTGCAACAATCTATGGCAACATTGCCGCCGCCTTCTATTATAACCTTATTGCCGATATCGATTTTATTCTCAAGCGTGACATCACGTAAAAACTTAACCCCCTCATAAAAGCCTTTAAGATTGTCCTCTTCCCCCGGCAAGCCTATATTTTGCCCTTTATGAGCGCCAACCGCAATGAAAACGGCCTTAAAATCCTGTTTAAAAAGATCCTGTATTTTAAAATCCACACCCAGCTTATGATTTAATTTATAACTGATTCCCGTAGAAAGAATATAATTAATTTCCTTATCTAAAAATTCCTGGGGCAACCTATACTTTGGAATGCCGACGTTCATCATCCCGCCTAAAACCGGCAGTGCCTCAAATATGACAGGCTTATAACCCATTAAACGCAAATAATAGGCGCAGCTTAAACCTGCGGGACCAGAGCCGACGATTGCCACTTTAATCCCGTTATCCTTAATTGTAAACTTTGGTTTAATATTAGAATAAAATTCGTTATCGGCAGCAAATCTTCTAATCAGGCATATCTGAATAGGTTCATCGACATTAGCCCTGCGGCAGTTATCTTGGCATGGGTGGAAGCAAGTCCGCCCCAAAATCCCGGCTAAGGGCGTACTTCTTCTTGCAGATTCAAGGGCATCCTCAAACCTGCCGTCCCTGACCCTTTCAATCCAGTTTGGAATATCGAGTTTGGACGGACAGCCGTTAATACATGGAGCAGTCACGTGAACTATATAATTTCCTTTCGGTATAATTTCCTTGTTTATTATTGCGTTTTCAAAATCCTCCCTGAAATTATCTATCAGTTCGGTAACGGCAAGTGGCCCCATATTTCCGACTGTGCATTTAGAAGACGATAAAATCCAATCGCATTGATTCCTTAGTCTATCCAAATCTTCCAAAATAGCACGGCCATTGCACATATGTTCAAGAATATCGGAAGCAACCGAAGTTCCAATCATGCAAGGGGTGCAAACCCCGCAAGAAAGCTTTTGAAGCTCCTGCATGTAACACCTGGCCAAGTCAACCTTATTATCTTTATCGTTTAATAAAGCGACCCCTGCCCAGTTTAATACCGACGATATTTTTTTGTGCCCCGAGCGTTCAAAAAAGCTTAAATCTAATTTTGACCCGATTTTATCTATAAGCTTCATAAAAAATATACAATTAAATTTACAATTTATAATATAATTAAAATTTATCTTATCTGTCCACTTCTCCCAGCAATATATCCACGCTTCCTATTATTGCAATCAAGTCGGCAAGCAAATGTCCTTTTGCCATTTTATTTAAAGCGCTGATATTACAAAACGACGGCGGTCTTACCCGCATGCGGTAAGGAAAAGCCGAGCCGTCGGATACTAAATAAAATCCCAATTCTCCTCTCGGATTTTCTATGGATTGGTATGCCT
>JAMCUF010000004.1:0-1095 GCA_023381755.1 Deltaproteobacteria bacterium | reverse complement strand
AATGACATATCGCGGGTATTCATCATAGCTTAAATATTCGCCATCCGGAATATTTTCTAAAGCCTGGCTTATTATTTTAATACTCTGCCTCATCTCCTCTATTCTAACTAAATATCTGTCGTAAACATCTCCGGTATCTCCGAGAGGAATATCAAATTCAAAATCTTCATAGCTTGAATAAGGATGCGCCTTCCTGACATCGTATTTTAATCCGCTGCCCCTGAGAGACGGCCCTGTTAATGCAAAATCAACCGCATCTTCGGCGGATATTACGCCTAAATTTTTGGTTCTTTCTAACCAGATTTTATTCTTTGTCAGTAACGCTTCATATTCGCCAATTTTTTCCGGAAAAATTTTAATAAAGCTCCTTGCTTTGTCGAGAAAATCTTTATGAACATCCATTGCAAGGCCGCCGACACGGTAAAACGAAGGATTCATCCTGGCGCCAGTAATGGATTCTATGATATCCAATATTAATTCTCTTTCACGAAAACAGTATAAAAACTCGGTTAATGCACCGATATCTACCGCATGCGTTCCTAACCATACAAGGTGGGAGCTTATTCTTGTAAACTCCGCTAAAATCACCCTGACATACTCCGCTCTTTTAGGGGCTTTAACGCCGCAAAGCTTTTCAACGGCAAGTATATAGCCTAAATTATTTGAAGCGGCAGACACGTAGTCCATCCTGTCCGTAATGGTTTCGGCCTGATGATAGGTTTTAAACTCGGCATATTTTTCCATGCCGGTATGTAAATAGCCTATAATAGGTTCCGCGTTAACGACAACCTCTCCGTCTAATTGAACTAAAACCCTGAGAACGCCATGGGTGGCTGGGTGCGAGGGGCCCACATTTAATAGAAATTTATCTACCTCTATTAAAAAATCTTTGTATTCAAACATTGTCAATTTTCTTATTAATAATTTGGCGGTTTATGGTTTTTGGGTTATTTCATCCAGCTCAACATATCCCGGGGTATCAAAACTTATTTTTTCAACCGGCGGCCTTTGCCGGAGCGGGTAATCTTTAAGAAGGGGATGCCCTTCCCAGTCATCGGGATTTAATATTCTTTTTAAACCGGGATGTCCCTCAAA
>JAMCUF010000034.1 GCA_023381755.1 Deltaproteobacteria bacterium | reverse complement strand
TGTCGAGAAACCGTTATCTATCATAAAAGAAATAGAAAACGGGGTAGAAAAGGCGGTATTTATGGATTTTTTAGATGTAAATTTGCAAGATCTTGGAAACAAGCTTCAAAATATTCAGGATATTCATGTTTATACAATTATAAAGGATAGATCTGACGCAATAAGAACGGCCCTTTCCATTGCAACGGTTAATGATACCGTTTTGGTGGCGGGAAAGGGACACGAAGACTATATGATAGTAGAAGGAAACAAATACCATTTTAGCGATAAAGAAGAAGTGTTGAAATTTTATGAAGATAACATACAATCTTACGTTAGATGACATTCTAAATTCAAGCGGCGGCAAACTCGTAATAGCGGGAGATACCACGAGTCCGATTGTTTTTAACGAGATATTTACAGATTCAAGGAAGGAGTTTTCAAAATATTCTATTTTTATAGCATTAAAAGGAAAGACTTTTAACGGAGAAAGCTTTGTCGATGCCGTTTTTAAAAATGGTGCGTCTTGCGCCGTAGTTTCATGGAGTTTCCTTGAGGATTACGATATATCCGATTACCCTGATAAAATTATTATAGCGGTTGACGATACGGTGGATGCTTACGGAAAGATAGCCAGAATGTATTTAGGAAAATTTAACATAGGCAAAAAGATTGCGATAACCGGTTCTTGCGGTAAAACTACGACAAAGGATATGGTTTATAAAATATTGGCGGAAAAATACGGCTCCACGGCGGTTTTGAAGAATCTTTATAACTTTAATAATTTAATAGGCATTCCGCAAACTATTTTAGAATTAAATATAAATCATGAATTTCTTATTTTGGAGATTGGAACAAATAAAAAGGGGGAAATAAAAAAACTAGCCGAAATTATATCTCCCGATATCGGCGCAATAATAAATATCGGCAAATCCCATCTTTTAGAGTTTAAAAATATTGAGGGTGTTCTGGAAGAAAAATTAGCCCTGGCTCTGGCCCTGAAAGGAAACCCTTATTTAATATTAAATGCCGATGACGAGCTACTTAATAAAAAATATAAAATGATGCCGGGTATTAATTTTCTCTCATTTGGACTTGAAAAGAAAAAATCTGCCGATATCGCATGTAGCAATATCGAGTACGAAAAAGATTGCGTAAGATTGGCTATCGAATTTAAAGGCAAAAGCTATTCAGCAAATGTTAAGTTTAAGGGGAACCATTTAATATCAGATTTTTTATGTGCGCTTCTAATCGGATATCTTTGCGGGGTTGATATTGACTTAAGCATAAAGGCTTTAGAAAATTTTGTCCTTCCCGATGGAAGAATGCGGGTAGTTAATAATGCGTCAATAGAGTATGTATTGATTAATGACACTTACAATTCAAATCCAGACTCGCTAAAAGCGGCGCTAAGTTCAATGAATACCAACTATGCGGATAAAAAAAAGATATTAGTTTTGGGAGATATGCTGGAATTAGGGGATTCTTCCGAAGTGGAGCATTTTAATGCCGGACAAGAGGCCGCTAAAATTGCCGATTATATTTTTTATAAGGGTGATTACTTTAATAATGTAAAAGACGGGCTTTTAAAAGCGGGATTTGATACCAATAAACTGTTTTTGTTCGACGATAAAGATATTTTTAAAGAAAAATTTTTAGAATTGGATAAAAAAGGCAGCGTTGTTTTAATAAAAGGCTCAAGAGAAATGAGGCTGGAAGAATACTTTAATCTCGATATATAAAATGTATAAATATAATAAGTTTTTATATAATAAGTTAGATTTTTGGAGTGACAGTGACAATATTTATGGCAAGTATAGATCCTATTTTTTTTAGATATATTACGTTTAGAACGTCTTATGCGATAATATTGTCTTTGATCTTATCCATTGCATTTGGCAATATATTTATTAAGATGTTAAAAAGAATGAAGATTTCTCAGATTGTCAGGGAAGATGGGCCTAAATCCCATGTAACGGAGAAAAGGGATGTTCCAACTATGGGGGGGCTTTTAATTCTATTTAGCGTGATAATTCCAGTATTATTGCTTACCAGGCTTTACAATTTTTATCTCTATATGGGTTTATTTACACTTTTTGGCTTCGGACTTATCGGTTTTGCCGATGATTTCTTGAAGCTCCGGAGGAAGTCTTCAAAAGGCCTAAAGGGTAAATATAAATTTACCTTGCAAAGCATGGCGGCGCTTTTAATCTCCGCCGTTTTATATATCCATGATGAATCCCTGGGTATGGTTGTCATCCCCTTTATTAAAGATTACTACCTAGATTTGGGGCCATATTTTGTTTTCTTTGCAGCGTTTGTTATTGTCGGCTCCTCTAATGCCGTTAATCTAACCGATGGGCTTGACGGCCTTGCCATAGGTATTTTTGCGATTTCCATCGCAGGCTACCTTATATTTTCTTATGCAAGCTCGAATTATAAATTTGCAAATTATTTGTCTATACCATATATAAAAAATATAGGAGAGGTGGTCATTTTATGCGCCGCATTGCTGGGAGCTTCTATCGGTTTTCTCTGGTTTAACTCTTATCCCGCATCTGTTTTTATGGGGGATGTCGGTTCCATATCGCTGGGTGCTATTTTGGGCTACGTGGCAATAGTTTCAAGGCAGGGGATACTTCTTGTCATAGTAGGATTTATATTTGTATTGGAGGCTTTAAGCGTAATTTTTCAAGTCAGTTCATACAAGCTTAGAAAAAAAAGGATATTTAAGATGGCCCCAATTCATCATCATTTTGAGATTGAAGGAATACCGGAGCCAAAGATTATCATAAGGCTGTGGATTATATCTTTAATATTAACCATATTTGCTCTTTCAACATTAAAGCTAAGGATTTTTTAAATGAACACGTTGATTTTAGGCTACGGTAAGACAGGAAAGGCTGTTTATGATTATCTTAATGGCCAAGTTGGGTCTGATGCCATAAACCGGGTAGCGGTATATGTATACGACGATATTCTCACAGATAATGAGATTAACGGGTTAAATAAAGCGGCAGGTTTACAGGATCGTAAAAGACCTGTATTCTTTAATAAAACTGACGAGGAAGTTCTTTTAGAAAAATATTGTTCGGATATAACCCAATGCATAGTGAGTCCCGGAATAGGAAGAAATCATAATATAATTTCAAAGCTTAAAAAATATAACATTCCTATTTATAGCGAAATTGAATTTGCCTATGAAATGTTAAAACCGAAAGAACCGGAAACGTCACAAATTGTTGCCATTACCGGAACAAACGGAAAAACTACGACGGCTACCCTTTGCGAGAGTGCCATTAGCAAGGCAGGTTTAAGCGATAAGACGTTTGTCGGAGGGAATCTTGGAACCCCTTTTATTTCAGGCATAGAAGGTTTTAATAATTTTATCCTGGAGATTTCAAGTTTTCAACTTGAATGGGTTTATAGCTTTAGGCCGGATATTGCGGTTTTGCTTAATGTGGAAGATGATCATTTGGACAGGTATGAAAATTTTGACGAATACAGGCTTACAAAGTATAAGCTCTTTAAAAATCTTAGGCATAGTGATGTTGCTATTTTAAATTATGACGATTATAATTCAAGAATTTTAAAAGGCGTTGTCGGTTCCAGAAGCATTCTGTTCGGATTCGATGAAAATAGGTGCGATGCATATTTTAAAGAAGATACCATTAATCTAAGATTTAAGGATATTATCGGTTTTAATGCTGCAATACCCTTAAAAGATGTAAAGAATAAAAGAAGATTTATTATTTACGATATGCTGGCCGCCGCCGCATCTTTAACTTTACTGGGCGTTTCACCCGAAGCTATATGTTCGGCCTACGCCGAATATGAACCTTTAAGGCATAGGGTTGAATATGTCGGTAATATAGGGGATATAGAATTTTATGACGATTCCAAAGCGACTAACCCTTCGGCGGTCATAAGCGCCCTTAGAACCCTTAACGAGGATAATAAAGGTGGCAGGGATATTGTCCTTATATTAGGGGGAAAGGATAAAGGGTTTAATTATAAATCTTTGATTCAACCTATAAAAGATAGCGTTAAGGCGTGTGTTTTAATTGGAGAAACAAAGAGTATTATAAGGGATACCCTTAACGGTCATGTCGAGTTGATTATGGCGGGCTGCATGGAAGACGCCGTTAAAGAATCATTTATTTATTTAACAAATAATAATAAAAGGACGAACAGGGGAGCTGTTTTACTTTCCCCTGCTTCCTCCAGTTTTGATATGTTTAAGGATTACAATGAAAGAGGGGATATATTTAAACAATGCTATCTGGGGTTAAAGGCGGATTTTTGCATAAAGGAAAAACCTATTTAAGACAACAAAAATGGATTCCCGCCGCATCTTTGTTTCTATGTTTGTCAACGCATGCCGCTTTTGCAGTGCGGGCAAAGATACGGGCAACTGGACACGCGGGAGTGGAAGGGCTTGTTAATCATGATTAATTATGGAGATCGGAAGAGCACACGTCTGAA
>JAMCUF010000014.1 GCA_023381755.1 Deltaproteobacteria bacterium | reverse complement strand
AAATTTCCCTTAGTTTCTTCAAGAGCATTTTTGCAATCAACAAAACCCGCGCCTGTCATTCTCCGCAGGTTTTTAACCAATCCTGCATCGATGTTTGATGATTTTTCCAATTATTCCTCCTCCCCCTTAACTTTAAAAATTACATAGAAACGTCTATATCCGCATCCTCGCTTTTAGAATTTACATCTATCCCTGCTTCTTCCGAGTTAGATTCTGCAAGTATTTCTTCGCTAATACCCTCTTCCATATTTTCGGTTACCTTCCCTTTGTTAAATCTTGCTTCGTAAATTTTTCTCCCCTCTATAACGGCGTCCGCCATTGTGCTTAAAACCAGCTTAATAGACCTGATAGCGTCGTCGTTCCCTGGAATAAGGTAGTCGGCGAGCGCCGGGTCGGCATTTGTATCCGCAACGCCTATAATCGGAATATCAAGCCGCTTTGCCTCTTTGGCCGCAATTATTTCATGGTGGATATCTACAATGAAAACGGCATCCGGGATCTTTCCCATATCTCTAATTCCGTTAAGAACCTTTTGAAGTTTCAAGATTTCTTTATCCATCCTCGACATTTCTTTTTTTGTAAATTTAAAAAACTCCTCGGATTCTTTGAGTTCTTCGAGTTCTTTTAGCCTTTGGACGGAAAGCCTGATCGTAGCAAAATTGGTAAGCATACCGCCGAGCCACCTTTCATTGCAGTAAGGCATATTGCATCTCTTAGCTTCTTCCATAACAATAGGATTTGCTTGCTTTTTTGTGCCGATAAAAAGAATTATCCCGCCATCTTGGACAATTTCCAGTACCTTGTTATATGCCTCTTGAAAATAGGTAAGGGATTTTTGAAGATCGACTATATGGATTCCGTTTCTTACCCCGTAAATATAAGGCCTCATCTTCGGATTCCATCTTTTTGTTTGATGGCCGAAATGAATCCCTGCTTCCAACAACTGTTTAATGGTAACATTAAATGACATTTTTTCTCCTTAAGTGCTTTTTTCTCCCCGTCTGCGATAAATTAAAAACAAGCACAATTGCAGACGGCTACGATTTTGGTTAATTTTAAATAAAAAATTTGGACACCGCAAATACTAAACTTATTTTTCTATCATTTTTACATTCTTATTGCAAGAAAATTATTTTATAAAGAAAATTAAAAATAGTGTTGTATCCGTTAACGGATATCCTTTTAAATTCATAAGCGCTATCCCCGATGCCGACCTTACCCTTTACCGTCGTAAATGCCCCCAGATACCCCGCCCTTTTTACGGCACTTATAACATCAAGGTTATAACTGCCGAACGGGTATGAAAAAAAATCTATGCCGGTTTTCAGCATATTTTCCAAATAAACCTTTGAGGCTATTAATTCGTCCATTAAAACGCCTTCCTCCAGCCTGTCGAGGTAACAATGGTTAATTCCGTGTGAACCCACTGAAAACCCATCGTCATGCATTAATTTAATCTCTTTTTCATCTAAAAAATCCTCGGGAATACTTTCCCTCTCATCCGATATGGATCTTTTTTTTCCGATAAAGCCCGTACTTATAAAAATTAAAGAAGTGAAGCCTAAATTTTTTAATATAGGACGGGCATTAATAAAATTATTTTTATATCCATCATCGAAGGTAATCAATACCGGTTTTTTTACGCCGGGTTTATCTCCTTTAATAAAAGATAAGAGGTCTTCCGGTTTTATAGAGCTATAACCTAAAATTTTCAGCAAGGTCATCTGTTTTTTAAACCGCCCGGGAGTTACGTATAGACCCTTATATACCGCATTTTTTTTAGGGAAATCTATTTTATGGTAGTATAAAACGGGTATTTTCATAAATTTGAATTTTAAAGGGCTAACTTCTATATGAAGCGTTTATGTCAATGTAGTCCTTGGTAAGGTTACAGGTCAAAACCGTCCGGGTCGCTTTGCCGCACTTTAAGTCTATTTTCAAATCTATCTCTTTTGGGCGCAAAATTGTTTTTTCTATATCCTTGGCAAGGTTTGTGGATGAAACCGAATCTTTGACTATTATTTTATTATTTATATAAATGTCTATATTGCCCGGCTTTATCCTGACTTTAGACCTTCCTATCCCCGCCATTATCCTCCCCCAGTTTGCATCCTCCCCGGTAATCATGGTTTTAAACAGGGTAGAGTTTGCAACGGTGAAAGCAACCCTTTTTGCCCCGGTTTCTGTATAAGCGTTGAGTACCGTAATTTTTATAAGTTTTGTCGCGCCTTCTCCGTCTTTCACAATCATTTTCGCCAGTCCAAAACATACGTCGTCAAGGGCTCTTTTAACCGGCCCGTAATCTACATCCGGTTTTTTAATTAAAAACTTATGAAAACCCTGCTTTATATCCGGATAAAAGAATGCGGCGGTATCGTAAATTCCGGAAATGCAAATGCCTGTAATGGCAAATACGGTATAGACGATGCCAATAAAAGAATGCGGCGGTATCGTTTGTCGAGGTATCTCCGTCAACGGTAATGGAATTAAAGGATGTTTCGACACACTCTTTAAACATGGCATCGGCTAATTCCTTTTCAAGCGGGATATCGGTAAAAACAAACGCAAGCATCGTTGCCATATCGGGCATTATCATACCTGAGCCCTTTGCTATGCCAATTATTTTATATTTTAAATTATTGAATAAAACATCTTTAGACACAATTTTTGTAAATGTATCCGTGGTCATTATAGATTTTGCAAAATCAAGCATCCCGTGGCTATTTGCCGACTTAATCAATCCGGGAATAGCGCTCTCCACCAACGAAACATTAAGCCTTTCGCCTATTACGCCTGTAGAACAAACAAAAATACTGCTTTTGGCTACCCCAAGCTCTTTTGAAACCGCAAGGATTATTTTATTGGCATCGTCTATACCGTATTTGCCATTACAGGCATTTGCATTTCCGGAATTTACGATTAACGCCTTAATAATATTTTTGGAATGGCTTTTTGAAATAATAACGGGTGCGGCCTTTATTTTATTTTTTGTAAAAACTGCGCTCACCCTTAAGGGCATTTCGGATATCATTAATCCTACATCCAAATCCGCATTTTTTTTTAATCCGCAGGATTTACCCGAAAACAAAAAGTTTTTAATATACATCTCCCCTTTATTGATTTTTTCCATGACAATTTTTGTACTTTTTCCCGCTTCCACAGGGACATAGCTCATTTCTCCCAATTTTTTTAGGTTTGGTAATAGGCTTCTGTTTAACTTCGTTTCCTAAAGCGGCGGCGTTATGCGATAAAATCAAATTATCCGCATAAAGACCCGCTCCGGCAAAAATACCCTCAACATCTAAACTCTCTTCCAGCTGAATGGTCATGATGGAATTTATCGCTTCTTCCTTCATTCTAAACTGCATGTTAATGAATAATGCATATGCCTCTTTTTGATATTCGATTAGCGGGTTTACCTGCGCATACCCGCGGAGGCCGATACCTTCCTTTAAGCTATCCAAAGAGGTCAGGGCATCTTTCCAAAGGCTATCGACCGCCTGTAAATATAATGCTTTGATGATGTTCACCCTTTCCTCTTCCGGAAACCCCGAAATTTTTAAATCGATTTGCTTTTTAATAAGCTCTGCAACATGATTTAATAATTCATCCTTAGTAAGCCTTTTAAACCTTTCCACTAAAGCTATTTTTGCCGATTCTTCATCCTTTTCTTTGTCCTTATCTTTATAACCCTGAAGATTTAATCCTGGAATATCGGCAGACAATACGGGAATATCTACGTCTAAGTTAACCTTAATAACATCCATGAGGCCGTCTATATCCCAATTTTCACTGTGAGATTTTTCGGGGATATAGCTTTCGAAATATGATTCCGCCAATGATTTAATGTCAAATATAATGTTGTCATAAATTTCGTCAAGATTAGAGATATTGAGTACCCTTTTTCTATAGGCATAAATCAGTTCCCTTTGCTTATTCATAACATTATCATAATCTATAAGATTTTTTCTTATATCGAAGTTATGCCCTTCAACCTTTTTCTGAGCGTTTTCTATAGCCTTTGAAATCATCTTATGTTCTATTGCCTGACCGTCTCTTAATCCCAACTTTTCAAGAAACGGGGCAAGTCTTTCGGAACCGAATATCCTCATAAGATCGTCTTCCAATGAAACATAAAACCTTGAAGAACCGATGTCGCCCTGCCTGCCAGACCTGCCCCTAAGCTGATTATCTATCCGCCTCGCTTCGTGCCTTTCTGTCCCTATAACATGCAGGCCGCCTAATTCCACCACCCCTGCACCCAGAACAATGTCGGTTCCCCTGCCCGCCATATTTGTCGAAATCGTTACAGATTTTTGTTGGCCGGCCTGAGCAATGATATGGGCTTCTTTTGCGTGGTTTTTCGCATTTAAAATGGAATGCGGAACACCTTTTTTCTTTAAAATAGAGCTGAGCCTTTCGGATTTTTCGACGGAAACGGTGCCGACAAGAACCGGCTGCCCCGTCTTATAATTTTCTGTAATTTCTTCCGCTACGGCGTTAAAGAAAAAAGGTGTTCCGCA
>JAMCUF010000039.1 GCA_023381755.1 Deltaproteobacteria bacterium | reverse complement strand
CTTAAAAGGCTAATAAGGAATAAAAAAAGCTCAGCCGCCACTCTTTTATTAAGGAAAGTTTAGACTGTTTTAAATAATAAAGTGGCGGTTTTTTTAATTGCCCCATATGCATATGTATGCCATAAAGAATTTGGGCGTATTAAGTTTTTAGGGCTTTTAGGATTAAGTTAACCTTAAATTAAAAGAGGTGTTATTATGACGAAGTTAAGAAAAGTAAGCTTATTCGTAATGTTATTGGGGGTCCTGGTAACATTATATTCACTGCCCGTGCGGGCATTCGCAAAAAACAGCGGCGGCAGCTACCCGCCTAATGGCCACACCTATTCATATTATAGGCATCATACGTATAAAATGGTTTGGGAGGCCCCGGCCAATCCGAAAAAATTTGCGCTTTTTGCAGTTCAATTGACGCATAATCTTACATCGCTATTGGGTCACGGCATTCGCGTAAAGCAGATTGTCGTAGCCGCAGGCCCCCAGATAGCATTTCTGATGAAAAAGACCGATGCGGCAAATTACGGCAAGCTTAAAAGGTTAAGCGAATTAGGCGTGAGGTTTGTGGCATGCCATGCAGCCATAGTCGGCGGCCACCTTGACAGAAAAGACTTCTTTCCTTTCGTCGGAGCTGCCTATCCAAGCGGCATAGTTTACTTAGCCAAAAAAGAGGCACAGGGGTATTCTTTGTTTACCATAGGAAATTAAAATAAAAATGCTTGCCGCGTTCTGCGCTTATAACCGGTAGTCTAAACTTTTGGAGGAAAAATGAAAAGAAATTATTATTTTTTAATCACCCTTATTTTACTTGTTACCTTTTTTTACATACCCCGCGCAAATGCCTACACCGGATTTGGCCATAATTTAGTGAGGATTTTTGCATCGGATGCCACTGAAACACCCTTGCGCATCATAGGCAACATATTCGAGAAAGAGCATCCCCAGACTCACATCAGTTACGATTTTACGGCGCCGGGCGTATTCTACCTGCTTAATATAAAAGGCGACGTATTGCCGCCGGATATATACATAACTTCGGACGAAAAATATCAAAACGATGTAATGGAGCTGGCGGACATAAATTCCTACAAGGTATTCGCATATAATCATTTGGTCGCGGTTACACCCTTTAACAATCCGGCGGGGGTAAACGCATCCAATCTAATCAGCAAATTAATGGATAAAAATGTCAGCTTGGCCGTTGCGTCGCCGAAACTTAGCCCCGCGGGGGAGTACACGATGAATATGTTCAGGGCTATAAATAAAAATACGCCAGGGGCGTTTAATGAAATAGTAGGCCATGCCAAACAGCTATTAGACCCGGCGTTAGTCATGTCGCTGCTAAAAAACCGCAAGACCGATATCGGCATAATTTACGCCTCACAAGCGGTGGAACTTCAAAGAGAGGGCGTGCGTATCAACGTAATACCGATACCTATGAAATACAATACAAAAGCCGTATTTGCGATATCGGTATTTAAGAAATTTACAGGGCATCTCGTAACCCCCAGAAAAGCAAGACATACTAAGGAAATTGAGGCGCTGTTATTATCTAAAAGGGGCCAGATGATACTTAAGGCATGGGGATTTTCACCGGTTAAATAGCTTAAAAGGCTAATAAGGAATAAAAAAAGCTCAGCCGCCACTCTTTTATTAAGGAAAGTTTAGACTGTTTTAAATAATAAAGTGGCGGTTTTTTTAATTGCCCCATATGCATATGTATGCCATAAAGGAACTAACGGTAAATCATGTGAAACTTGCCATGCGATACATGTTCCCGCAACAAAACCAAAGAAAAAATAAATGCCCCCGTTTTATTGAATCCTGCCGCCGGTTTAGCGTTTAATGTATTGCCAATGTCAATTTTTAATAATAAAACTACGAGGAAAATATAAATAAATGAATTTAGTTTTGTGGTGGCATATGCATCAGCCTGATTACAGGGATTTAAGCGGTGAATTTATGCTTCCATGGGTTTATCTTCACGTCATAAAAGACTATATCGATATGCCATTAAATATAATGGCATATCCGGGTATGAAGGCCAATATAAACATTACCCCCGTTTTAGTAGACCAGTGGCAAGATTATAATTATTTGCTGGAAAAGGCTTTAAGCGAGGCCGATGCAACCCGCGCCGTTAGCATAATACCGGATCCGTTTTTAAAACCGCTGCTTCTTCAAAAATTGGACGATAAAATAAAATCATGGATGATAACGCATTATAAATGGGCAAATTATGAAAGAATGGTGGAACGCTTTGAACATTATAAAGCGCTTTTTGATATAACATCTTCCGGTTTCAGTGTTTTTTATCTCAACGATTCTTATTATTTCGATTTGTGTGTCTGGTTTCATCTCGCATGGTGCGGGGAATGGATGAAAAGATATGACCCCGTGATACATTATTTTCTAAAAAAGGGGCATGATTTTACGATTGACGACAGGCGTTTACTCCTTAAAAGACTGGCCGGGTGGATGAAATACGGCATATCTTTATACGGTTTTCCGGCCGTTAAAGGCGAAGAAAATCCCTCCCTGCCCCCGAAATATCCAAGTTTTATCAAAAAAAATAAACTTGACGAATTAAATAAAAAAAAGAAGGGAGAATATGAGGTAACGCTTTCCCCCGCTTATCATCCGATTATTCCGCTTCTTATAGATATTCACGGGGGGGCAGTTTCCGCTCAAATGACCGGTATGACTTATGAACCCCTCAACATTCAGGAATATCCGGAAGGCTTGGACAGCGCCAAAAAACACCTCGATATGCTGAATAATTACCGGTCTAAATTGGGTAAGGATGCCAGGGCGTTATGGCCGTCTGAAGGGGCATTATCTTCGCAAGCGCTTGATCTTTTTGATGAGTATGATATAAATATCTGCGCAAGCGGAGAAGAACTTCTTTCCCTGTCTTTAGGCATAGATATTCATAAACCCGTTTCTATTCAGGGAAGAAGTGCCGTGCCGCTATACAGGGTCTATAAATGGAAAAATACCGATCTGAAAATAATCTTCAGAGACTCGGGACTCTCGGACCTCATCGGATTTACCTATGCTAAATGGAGAGGCGACGACGCGGCAAACGATTTGGCGGGTAAACTTCACTCATTGGACGATTTTGATAAAGATGCGGTTGTCGCCGTTATACTGGATGGCGAAAATGCCTGGGAATATTACCACGAAAACGGCTTTTATTTTTTAAACGATTTATATTCGCTAATCTCGTCGTCGGTTAAAATAACCCCGTTATTTATGGATGATATTTATAAAAATTATACTGCGGATAGTTGCATCAAACTGGATTATATATACCCTGGTTCATGGGTGAACGGCAATTTTAGCATGTGGGTTGGGGAAGGGCAAAAAAATAAGGGATGGGTTTTGCTGCGCGATGCAAAAGAAGAGTTTTTAAGGTGGGTCAACGACTTGATGGATGATGAAAAAAATAGAAGCGATAAAATAATCAAAAAAAAGATAGACTTAGCCTTAAGGCAGCTTATGGCAGCGGAGGGTTCGGATTGGTTTTGGTGGCTGGGGAGGAACAGCCCCCCTTTTTCCCAACTGTCCATGGAGAAAATTTTCAGAAATTTTTTAAAAAATATTTATGCAATAATGGATAAGCCGGCGCCGGCTAACCTTTTTTATTCCTTAGCCTCCGCAGAAAATACCATTGCGGAAATGGGCGGAATGATGCAAAGAGGGCATAAGCAATAATTCAATATGGTTAATTTTATTTTAGGTTTTCATTGTCATCAACCTGAGGGGAATTTTGATTCCGTTTTTAAAGGGGTTCACGAAAAATCTTATAGTCCGCTTATCAGGACCCTTTCAAAATTTAATATAAAGTTTTGTTTTCATGCCTCGGGAATATTGCTTGAGTGGTGGGAAAAAAATGATCCGGAACTGCTGGGTATAATTGCAAAAGGGGTGGAGTCAAATCAAATAGAACTTCTGGGCGGCGGTTATTATGAGCCGGTACTTGCAATGATACCGCAAAAGGATAGAATAGTCCAGCTTAAAATGTTAAGCGAAAGTTTAAGGAGGCTTTTCGGAAAATATCCTAAAGGGGCGTGGATTACGGAAAGAATATGGCAACCGGATATAATCCGCGACCTGAAAGAGGCGGGTTTACATTACGCTTTTCTCGACGATTTTCAATTTTTTCAGGCAGGCATTTCCAACGACGACATAGATAATATTTTCAGGACGGAATACGACGGTGTATATTTAGATATATTTCCTATACATGAGAGATTAAGGTACAAATTGCCGTTTGCAAACCCGGACGAGTCATTGAACGAGGTTTTATATTTAAACGGAAGGACTTCAAACCTTTCGGTTATGTTTGACGACGGTGAAAAAATGGGGGCGTGGCCGGATACTTACGAGTGGGTTTACGGAAAGGATAACAGCGGGGGGTGGCTTGAGAATTTCATAAAATTGACAAATACGGACAGCAACTATTCGCCGGTAAGGTTCGAACTTCCCTTGAATATTTTAAACCGTTCACTTAAAAGGATTCCGGTATATTTGCCTATCTCGAGTTACAGGGAAATGGGGGAATGGACGCTACCCGTGGAGAAAAGGCATGACTACGAAATTATAAAATCGGAAAACCCTTCGGCGCCTTTAGGGCAGGGTATATGGCATAGTTTTTTAACAAGATATCCTGAAGCAAATTTGCTGCACAAGAGAATGCTGAATTTAAGTTATAAAATAAGCCACGCAATTAAAGCATACCATAAAAACCTTAAAAAGGCGCTGAATGAACTCTTAAAATCACAGGCCAACGATGCATACTGGCATGGTGTTTTTGGCGGGATATATCTTCCTCATCTCAGGAGGGCTGTTCATAAGGCCCTTATTATATCTTATTTGCTGTATAAGGATGAGCTTAAAGAAGGCGTAGAGGTAGAAAAGGAAGATTTCGATATGGACGGAGAAAAAGAAATTCAGCTTTCCAATAATTACTGGCTTATTATATATAAACCTTCCGCAGGCTCTTTTCTGGCGTTAGACTACCTTGAAAAGGGTCTAACCCATTCTTTGGGCGATGTTTTTTGTCTTCATAATGAGTACGATATTTTAAAGCTTAAAGAAAATAGCTTTAAAAAGAATGGCATTAATATAAATAACGATAAAGAAGGTTATGAAAACCCGCCGCAAACAATTCATAGGGACGCAAAATATCCTTCGGATTTATCGGAAAAGGATTTGACCGTATATCCTTATTTACTGCCGGCGTTCGAAATTACCTGCGCCGGCAGGCAGATTTATTTTAAAGGCGAGTCTGTCAAAAAAACTGCAAAATCCATTATACTTGAAACTTCAGGTTTTCTAAACAGCGATAACTATGGTAATGACTGCGGAGGTATTTTAGTAAGTTTAAAGATAAAAATAGATAAATCCATCAGCTTTTTTATAGATTCTAAGCCTAGAATTAACGGAAACTTAGATATAATTATGAGATTTGCGTTGCCGGGCGGAGACGGGCCTGCCGCAAATATTAAAACCGGCGAAGACATAAAAGGTTTAAGCGGTTATTTCAAAAAAGAATTAAGCGGCGGCGTTGACAATTTAGCGTATCTTACCGATTCATTCTGGGGCGGAAGCATTATACTGACAGCAAGAGCAAACGGCAATTTTTCTAAAAAATATAATTTTTTTTTCAAACCTATAACCACTGTTTCCTTGTCGGAAAACGGGTTTGAAAGGATTTTTCAGGGTACGGAGATTAAATATAGCTTTGATTTAGTTACGAACGAGATTTTTCGGGGTATAATAATAATGGGTATAGAAAAGATTAAAGATAACAAAATCTAATTCCCGCCGTATCTTTGACCGCACCGTTATTAACGCTATCTTTGCCTGCGTTAGCGGCATATTCTTCTGCTGAAAAAGGCATGCTTTTTCAAAACACGCGGAAGAATACATGCTGACAATAGTGCAGGCGGAAGATATGCTGGCGCAGGCAAAGATGCGGGTCGGGACAAGGGCACGGCAATAAATATAACATATAACACGAATAAGGCAAGGAAGATGGAACAATTTAAACAATTTAACAATGAAGTATGGTTCGTTGGGGCGGAAATGGCTCCTTTGGCTAAGGCAGGCGGCCTGGGGGATGTAATGGGCGGTCTTCCAAAGGTGTTGTTGAAAGCCGGTGTAAATGTAAGGGTTGTTATACCGTATTATAAAAATATAATTCCGCAAAATTTTATAGAAATTAAAGAGAGCTATCCGGCGGGAAGAGTCGGTTTCGGAGAGATTCCTTTTGAATTTGGAATTAAAACTGGGATTACGAATAGCGGCATCCCCTTAGTGTTAATCGAACAAAATCATTTTTTTAATCGGGAAGAGGTTTACGGCTCCCACGGCGGTATTTACGGTTATAAGGATAATTTGTGGCGATTTGCCATGCTTGCCCATGGTACGGCTTACGCGATGAGCATTTTGGGAATCCCGCTTGTAATCCACACGCATGATTGGTCCGGCGGTTTTGTTCCGGCCGTTATACGGCAAACATTTGGCGATAAAAGGGTTCACTTTGCGCCCGCCGGCATATTATCAAATTCAAAGATGGATAAGTATGTAAACGCAAAGGGTTTAAGGCCAGCCGTAATTTTTACCATTCATAACTTAGGGTATCAGGGGGTTTATGGAATAGATGATTTTTATGATATCGGAATAGATTTTAGATATAATTCCCCCTCCGCTTATGAACATTTTGGAACATTAAACAGCTTAAAAGGCGGCATGCTTCTTAGCGACATTGTAACAACTGTCAGCCCCACGTACGCAAAAGAGATTACAACCCCGGGGTTTGGTTTTGGACTTGACGGCGAGTTAAAAAATCTTTATAACAACGGCAAACTAAAAGGGATACTTAACGGAATAGACTTAGACTACTGGAATCCAAAAACGGATAGTCTTATATATTATAATTTAAATTTGAAGGAAAATAGCTACAAACTAAGGGATTATAAAGAATGGAGGGGTTTTAAAACTATAAATAGAAAGGCATTGTTTTCGGAAGTTTCACTGCCCTTAAAAATAGCCAAGAATGGCAGGCCTTTTCCCCTTTTAGGCATTGTAAGCAGGTTTACCGAAGAAAAAGGCATAGACATATTTTTAGATTCGCTTTTTAACTGGAATGATTTTCCGTTTCAGGTTGTCATATTGGGAAGCGGCAAAGATTACATCGAAAAGAAGGCGTTATACCTGTCGAAAATTCACAGCGATAAGGTTTATGCCCAGATAGGCAAATATGATGAGGCCTTATCCCATAAAATATATGCCGCATCCGATATTTTTGTCATGCCCTCAAAATTCGAGCCGTGCGGATTATCTCAGATGATAGCGATGAGATATGGCGGCGTCATTGCAGCCGGGGATACCGGCGGGCTCCATGACACGGTTTCGGATATAGTGGATATAAATATTAAGGAGCCGTCCGGCATCCTTATTAAATATTTAAATGCAAGCGGTGTTTCGTGGGCTCTTAATGAACTATATAATATTTATATGGGCAGTAACGGCGACATATGGAATAATATGGTTATTAATGCCGCAAATAAGCATTTTGGATGGGATGATTCAGCCGGTGTTTATAAAAATTTATATTATGATATTATAAAATAGATTAAATTAAATGTTAAATGGATTAAGTTGAGGTTTTTTGGATTGGACATCTTGTTATTCATTAAAATGGCCGTAATAGCCGTATCGGGCATTATTTTAATTGCAATAGCCGTAAAAAGGCCGAGTTTAGCCGGTTTTTTTGAAAAGGCGGGACTTTCAGGCATATTTTTATTTGCCCTTTTCATACCCGTTAAGGACGGATTTGCTATTTTTGGCATGGTTGTAACCGTTGCCTTCTTTATTGCATATAAAATCGCAAAAAGGGATGCGGGCGTTCCCGAAACAGGCTTTAATATACCTATTTTGATTTATACGGGTATCGTTATAGCTTCCCTTTTTTGGACATACAGCATTAAAGACAGCATTAACGAGGGTGGCGAGATAGTCTATTTTGTCCTATTCTTTTTTGCGGCGGCAACTTTATTGAACACAAAAAAAAGAATAGATTTCATAGTCTATACTTTTACTTTTTCAATAAGTGTCGCAATAGTTTACGGTCTTTTTCAGGGGATTTTTATAAACGCCCTTTACTCGTCAAACAGATTGGCGGGGCTTATAGGCAACTGGACAGGCTTTCCGGTTCAGGTTTCCTACGGCTTGGTTGTTATAGCGGCATATTATCTGATCGGGTTTAAAAAACATAAAAAGGAAGCGGGTTCTGAAAAGGCACCGTCCTTAATGCCGGCATTTTTGTTTGGAATGTTGATTTTGGCAGGCTTTTTAGATATCGTATTTTCCAAGGCGAGATCCGCTTGGATTGGGATTATACCCGCCATTTTTGTTTTGATGTATCTAAAATCTAAAAAGCTTTTTTTGGTGGTTTTAGTTTTACTTTTAGTGTTAAATGCCGGGTTTTTTTCCATTTCCAAAACATTTAAGAGCAGAATGCTTGCAATGTTTAAGCCAAAAATTTATAAAATGGAGTCAAAAAGCCACGGAGATATAGAAAGCCATATTGCCTTAGTAGAATCCGCATGGGCTGTTTTTAGGAGGTTTCCTTTAACGGGCGTGGGGGTTGGGGCGTTCTCAAAATATTTTGACGGGCATAAAGCGGTTCATTTTCCATGGTATTATAACCCAAAAACGGGGAAAAGCCTTTATGACCTCTACGATAACTGGCCTGAAAACGGCTATATGCAAACCTTAGCCGAAACGGGGCTGTTTGGCTTTTTGGCATTGATGTGGCTTTTTTTTCTTGCATTAAAACGACCGGTCAAACTTTTTATGAATACGGACGATGGTTTTAAACGAAAAATAGCCGCAATGACCTTGGGGGCAAGCATCGTTTTTTACGGTTCCTTTGCGGGAGTTTCCAATATGTCCAACAACGAGCTCACAAATCTATGGTTTTTTTTCTTGGCTTTATTTGCAGCGGCAAATTTAATGTCCCGGACAATATCAAAATCAAAAGATTTTCGAAACCCAAAAAATGCTATCACAGAGAAGTAAAATCCTTGCACAGTATCTTTATGTGTTAAGCCTTATTTTTGTATATGGAAGTTTTTTTCTTGCATTTACAACCTATAATATAATAAACCCCTTAATCATCGGTTATAAGTTATATAATATACAAGATTATATCTGGTTTTTGATTCCTGCCGGTGCTATTTTCTATTTTCTTCTTTTTGTCTTCGGAATGTATTTAAACTTAAATATTAAGGATTTTAAATCCGATACCGTAAAGCTTTTTGAGATAACGGTCATAGCGGTATTTTTAATTTATGCCGGTTTATTTATGCTTAAAATAACATACATTTCAAGGCTTCTTATAGGGTATTTTGCGATTTATTCATTTTTATCGCTTATTTTGGCGGACTATATAGGAAGAAAACTTGCAAAAGGCTTAAAAAGGCGCGGGTATTCCATTAGAAATATTCTTCTTGTAACTGGCAACGCAAACGGGGGCGGCAATACCGGCGTCAAAGAAACGGTTAAATCTCAAGAATACCTCGGGATAAAATTAGTTAAAGAAATTAATAAAAGTGATTTAAACGGTTTAGAGGATTTTGTTTTAAATAATCCGGTAGATGAGGTGATATTTGATATTAAAGGAAACGAACTGGCGGATATTAAAGATATAGCGCTTCTTTTGGAGGAAAAAGGCATAACGGTTAAGATATTAACCAATTTTATGCCGCTTAAATATTCAAAGGTTTCTTTTGAAAAGTTAGGGGGATTTCCCGTTCTTTCTTTTTATACTACCCCCGAGGACGATATGAAGCTTTTTGCAAAAAGGGTGCTGGATATCTCTGGTTCTATCGCTGCGATAATAATATTTTTCATGCCCGCCGTGATTATAGCATTTTTGATTAAACTTACCTCAAAGGGAACCGTTTTGTATAAGAGCAAGAGGGTCGGCAAAAACGGAAGGCTTTTCACATTTTATAAATTCAGGACGATGTACGCAGGTAGCGATAAATTAAGGGATGAATTAATACAAGAGCGCAGTAAGGACGGCATAGAAATTAAAATTAAAGATGACCCCAGGATTACAGGTATCGGGGGATTTTTAAGGAAAACAAGCCTTGACGAACTTCCGCAGTTTTACAATGTCTTAAGGGGAGATATGAGCCTTGTGGGCCCACGCCCTCCAATGCCGGATGAGGTCAAAAAATATTCGATAAGGCAAAGAAGAAGGATTTCAATGAAACCGGGCATTACATGCCTGTGGCAAATTAGCGGAAGAAGCGGGCTCAGTTTTAGCGACAGGGTTGAATTAGACTTAAAATACATCGATAACTGGTCGTTAAAATTGGATTTCGTAATTCTTTTAAAAACGGTGCCTGCCGTTTTGTTTGCTAAGGGGGCGTTGTAAAAATCGTGAAATACGGCAATAAAGCTTTTGCAAATCTTTTCCTTTTAATTGCTCTTTTTATTTTTATAGGCACTTTCTTGGTCGATATATCAAATATCTGGTTTTATATACTTCGAAGGGCGTCGGAGGCTGCGCTGATCGGCGGTATCGCAGACTGGTTTGCGGTTACCGCCCTTTTTAAGTATCCGTTCAATCTTCGCATTCCCCATGCCAATATTATCGAAAACAACAGGGAAAGACTTATCAATACGGTAGGCAATATGGTTAACGATACATGGCTCGGGAAAAATTTTCTTGGCGCAGAGATAAGTAAAATAGATTTCTACGACATTATTATAAAAATCATAGGAAAGGATAAATATAACAAAAAGATAAGATTTTATTCGCGGAAATACCTTATTAAATTTTTAAAATATACGAAAACCGATAAATTTAATAAATTTGTAAACGATAAAATCGGCAAGGCTTTAGACGAGGATTTACCGGAAAAGATTGTAAACGGTATAACCTCATTTGTAGAAGGAGGTGATTTTTATAAAACTTACGATATATTAGCGGGCTATATTAAAAATTATATATCCAAATATGAAACGAAGGATACAATAAAAAAAATTATGGCATTATTATCTAAAGAAATAATAGACATTATAAAAGTTGCCGGAAAAGGATTAATAAACGATAATTTTGATAAGGCCGTAATAAACTTGTGCGATTTTGCAAATCTAATCATAGATGAAAACGAACCTTTTTTAAAAAAGCAGATAAGGGAAGTAATCGAAAAATATAAAGACGATTCGGTTATGAGGAAGATATTTATATTTGTCGCTCAAGGGACAAATATTCTGGATGTGGAGCTTTTATCGGATGAAATCATAGCAAAAATAAAAAATTTTATTAATGAAATAAAAAATGATCCCCTAAACGGTGCGAGATCGAAGATAAAAGATTATGCCTTAAATGTTTTGGATAATTTGGATAAGGATATGCAGCAGCAGGCATTAAATAATATCGAGGCAATTGTTTATAAAAATTCCGGTAAATTGAAGGGCTACTTCTTAAGTTATTTAGATAAGGCCTCAGGAAGGGAATTTATTAAAAACCAGCTGTTAATTTTTTTAAAATCAGACGGAAATAAGATTATAAGCCGGCTCAACTCACCGGTCAAAGGCGGGCTTATGGCGGCAGGCCTGAATGCCGTTAAAACGATAATAGAAAATAATAAATTGTACATACTCAATAAGAGCCTGTTTAAAGAAAAATTTGATTACGGAACAAATTTAATCCGGCACGAGGCTTCGGATAAAAAAAGCGAAATAAATAGTTTTTTTAGGGAAAAAACTATTTATACTATGAAGCTTAACCATTCGATAATCGGAAAATTGGTGAAAAGGTATTTAGAAAGTTTAGACCACAAAAAATTGGTCGCCCAGATAGAATCCAAAATCGGAAATGATCTGCAGTATATAAGGATAAACGGGGCGCTGGTAGGCTCTATCGTAGGCATACTTATTGCGCTTATCGGTTTGTTTTTGAAAGTTATCAGGTAAAGTGCCATGGTTCGGCAAATTATGATATAATAAACACCATATGTAAAAAAATCATTAGCGAGGGTTAAACGATGTTTATATTTAAACGCAGTAAAGTTGCGGTGATTCGTTATTCGGGGACTATTACCGCGCAAAATGTAATGCCTTATATAGGCCTTTTAAGAAGGATAGAGAAAATAAAACATATTAAGGGCATTATGTTTATCATGGACAGCCCGGGCGGCAGCGCCATACATTCGGAACTTTTATATTACGCTCTTAAAAGGCTTAAGGAAAAAGGTAAAAGGCTTTACGGCTATCTTGAAGTTGCCGCTTCAGGCGGATATATGGTTGCCTGCGCCTTAGAGAGGCTGTATGCCCCTTCCTCCGCTATTATAGGCTCTATCGGCGTTATAAGCGTAAAACCAGTGTTAAAAGAGATATTGGGAAAAGTGGGCATAGGTTATGAAGTGATTAAGAAGGGAAAACACAAGGACATGTGGCTTTTTACGAGGCAATATTCCGATGAGGAAAGGGTTAGTGTAGGCGAGCTTCAGGAAGACATTTACAACCGTTTTATCGATATAGTATCCGAAGGCAGGGGGGTTCCTTCGGAAGATATTTTAAATCTTGCCACAGGCGAACTGTTTTCATCCAAAAAATCCTTGGCTAATAAATTAATCGATGAGATTGCAGGTTTCGACAAAGCGCTCGAAGACCTGTGCAAAACTATAAATGTCAACCCTGACAAAGCTCTTTATCTAAGCGTAAAAAAACCGTTTTTACAAAAAATAATAGGCGGTTCCGTTCTTAATATGGTAGAGGAGATTTATTACAGGACCATGTATTAAAAAATCATTGATAAGTTTTTATTTTAATATTAATATTTAAGGTTAGGAGGGAATTAACTTATGAGGCTTAGTCTGACAAACAAAATTTTAAAGGAGCACATCGTAAAAGGCGAATTAAAAGCGGGTGAGGAGATTGCCGTCAAGATTGACAGGACATTGACCCAGGATGCAACCGGAACCATGGCTTATCTCCAATTTGAAGCAATTGGCGTTCCTAAGGTTAGAACCGATTTATCCATCAGTTTTATAGACCATAACACGCTCCAAACAGGTTTCGAAAATGCGGATGACCATAAGTTTTTACAGACTGTTGCCGGAAAATACGGGATACTGTATTCCAAAGCCGGAAACGGCATCTGCCATCAGGTTAATCTTGAAAGGTTCAGTGTTCCCGGAAAAACTCTGTTAGGCTCGGATAGTCATACGCCGACAGCCGGGGGAGCTGGAATGATTGCCATCGGGGCGGGCGGGCTCGATGTCGCCGTCGCGATGGGGGGCGGGGCGTTTTACATGAGTGTACCGAAGGTCGTTTTAGTGAAGCTTTCGGGGAAACTTTCCGGGTGGGTTTCTGCCAAGGATGTAATCCTTGAGCTTTTGAGGAGACTAACGGTAAAGGGTGGCATCGGAAAGGTTTTCGAATACGGCGGGGAAGGCGTTAAAACCTTGTCCGTTCCCGAAAGGGCTGTTATTACTAATATGGGCGCTGAACTCGGAGCTACAACATCCATTTTTCCAAGCGATGAAAAAACCCTTGAATTTTTAAAAGCCGAAGGGAGAATAGATGATTATGCCCCCCTTGCCGCAGACGAGGACGCTGTTTACGATGAAGTTATAGAGATTGACTTAAGTTCCATAGAACCGCTTGCCGCCAAACCGCATATGCCAGATCAGGTGGCTAAGGTTAGCGAGTTAAAAGATATAAGGGTTGACCAGGTTGCAATAGGAAGTTGCACAAATTCGTCTTATGTGGATTTAATGACCGTTGCAAACGTTTTAAAGGGTAAAAAGGTTCACCCCGATGTAAGCCTTGTTATATCTCCGGGTTCAAAGCAGGTTTATGAAATGATAGCCAAAAACGGGGCTTTAGCCGACCTTATTGCGTCCGGAGCCAGAATATTGGAATCTACCTGCGGTCCCTGCATCGGCATGGGGCAGGCTCCAAGATCCGGCGCCGTTTCTTTAAGGACATTCAACCGTAATTTTGAGGGGAGAAGCGGAACGAAAGATGCAAAGATATATCTTGTTTCGGTTCAAACTGCGGCGGCCTCTGCATTAACCGGGTATATTGCCGACCCCAGAACTATGGGAAAGCCCCTGGACATTAAAATGCCGGAAAAATTTGACATAGACGATTCTATGATACTGCATCCTTCCACAAATCCTGACGAAGTAGAGATTTACAGGGGACCGAACATTAAACCGCTTCCGATACAGAAGAAACTTTCCGAATCTTTAAGCGGGAAGGTTTTGCTCAAAGTTGGCGATAATATAACAACCGACCATATAATGCCGGCAGGTTCCAAGATACTTCCGCTCCGGTCCAACATACCCGCAATATCAAAGTATGTTTTTGAGTCTGTGGATGCCACTTTCTCCGAAAGGGCTTTAAAGGAAAAGGGCGGTTTTATTATAGGCGGAGAAAACTACGGTCAGGGTTCAAGCAGGGAACATGCGGCGCTTGCGCCTATGTATCTGGGCGTAAAGGCTGTAATTGCAAAATCGTTTGCGAGAATTCACTTTGCAAACCTTGTTAATTTTGGGATTTTACCTTTGACATTTGGAAACCCTTCGGATTATGATAAAATAGGTCAGGGAGATGAGTTTTATGCCCCGGGTATTTTAAAAGAACTCGGCGAACGTAAGCCCATTACGTTTATTAATAAGACAAGGAATAACGAGGAGTACAAATTCAAGTATAATTTAACCGACAGGCAGGTTAAAATTATTAAGGAAGGCGGACTGCTAAACGAGACGAAAAATTCAAATTAACCTTGAAATCTTTAAATGAAGGGCATACGTAGCATAGTTCGTTTGGGTTAAATATAAGCATAAATATATATAAATATGCAAATAAATTTTACGGGCGGTATTTAACGGCATAAACAATTTTAATTTTAATGTTAGCTTCCGAATTTAATAAAAATATTAAAAAAATTCTCATATCCTATAAAAAGGATGCTGAAGAAGCATTTAAATCCGCAAATCATGTTTGCGAAATTATAAAAAAAACCGGTACCGAGGCGGTGGTCAGGCCAAGCATGGATATAACCGCATCGGATATTGAAAATGTCGGGCTTGTCGTGGTTTGCGGCGGAGACGGAACTCTTTTAATCACATTCGGAAGAATTTTTCCATTAGAAGCCCCTATTATCGGAATAGATTTTGGAAAACTCGGATTTCTCGCGGGGGCCTCGGAATCTTTGGGCGAAGAAGTTATACAAAAGGTTTTTGACGGTTCTTTGGAATTTAACCCAAGAATGGCTTTAGATATCAATGTGATAAGGGACGGTAAGCCGATAGCTAAATTTATTTCTTTGAATGAAGCGACCGTCGCCAGAGAAAAAAGTATTCACGCAAGAATAATCGATTTAACCGTTCACGTCAACGATGTATGGTTGAATGACTTTAGGGCGGATGGGCTTATTATAGCCACGCCGACCGGCTCTACCGCCTATTCGCTATCCGCAGGAGGACCCATTGTTCAGCCGGATATCGACGCGTTTATTTTAACCCCTATCTGCCCGCATACCCTTACCAACAGGCCGATGCGGTTATATCCATGCGAATTAAAGATAAAAATTATACCGCAGGAGCGAAATATTTTTATATCGGCGGATGGAAGGGACGGCATAAACCTTTGCGATAACGATGAAATAATTATTAAAAAACATCCTTCCAAAGTCTATCTCTCCGCATCGTTAAGTCTGAATTACTGGGAGATATTGAGATCGAAACTGAATTGGTGAAACAGCCGGTTCGATTAATCCTTGATATAAGCAATGCTAAAAAAGATATATATAAAAAATTTTGCCACGATAGACTTTTTAGAGATAGGTTTTTGCGAAGGTTTAAATGTTTTGAGCGGGGAAACCGGCGCAGGTAAAAGCGTTGTAATAGAATCCATTAATTTTTTATTTGGGCTGACAAAAGGACTGGGTGTTATAAGAACAGGCGAGAAAGAGGGATATGTCAGCGCCGTATTCGATGCCGGCAGCAAAGCGGCTAAAGCCAATCTACTACAGATATTTGACGAGAGCGGAATAAATTTTACCGGGGATGAAGATATAATCGTAAAAAGGGTTGTCTCCGAAACGGGGAAGGGCAGGTATTTTATAAATAATGAGCCCGCAAATAAATCTGTTGTCTTAAACCTTAGCGAAAGTCTTGTCAATATATTTGGGCAAAACGATAAAAGATTTTTAATGGAGCGGGAAAGCCAGCTTGTTTTTGTCGATGAATTTGCCGTAAATACCAAATTATTATCGGATATTAAGATTCTTTACAATGATATTAACAGGCTTGAAACTGAAAAGGAAACGCTTAAGAAAGTGGTAGGCGACATCTCAAGGATTAAAGCTCTAAATTCCTATATCCTAAACGACGTCGAAAAGCTTGAAATTAAATCAGAAAACGATGATATAGTATTGCAGGAGGAACTTAAAAGGCTTGAGAATATTAATAGCATAAAAGATTATATTTCATCCTCGATAAATCTAATCGATAATGAAGAATATGGCATATTAAAAAATTTAACCCCTTTAATATTCAATCTCTTAAAGCTGTCGGATGTCGATTCTAATTTTAAGGAAAAAGAAGAGTTTAAAAATGCCGAGAGTGCCAAAATTTTAATAGAAGATGTGCTTTTGTCATTGGAAAAATACGCGGGTTTCGAGTTTAACGCTCAGAGATTAGATGAAGTCAGACTAAAGATAGATAGGATAATAAGCGTGGAAAATAAATACTCTGTTTCCAGCCTGAAGGAACTTATAAGCCTTTATGACAAGGCCAAAACCGAAACTGAGAATATTTCCGGTATAGAAGAAAGGCTCGGGGAGCTTGAAGATAATATTAACGGTTTAAAAGACAGGTTTCTTGAGGCAGCCGATAATTTACATAAAAGAAGGGTTAACGCTGCGGCAGTTCTTGAAAAAAAAATCGAGGAAGAGCTTGCGTCGTTGGGAATCAAACCTGTTTTTAGAATAGAGATAAATAAACTTGATCTCGATAACGGCTTTTCCGGGACTGGATTAGACGATTGCAGGTTTATATTTTCCGCAAATCCCGGGGAAGAGCCTAAACCTCTTTACATAGTTGCTTCGGGAGGGGAGCTTTCCCGTCTTAGCCTTTGCATATTGAAAGTCGTAAACGCAAAAAAAGATTCGTCCCTATTTGTATTCGATGAAATTGATTCCGGTATCGGGGGAGAAGCTGCCAATTTTGTCGGGGATGCGCTTAAAAATATCTCTAAGTTTAACCAGGTTATTCTTATTACACACCTTGCACAGGTAGCTTCTTTCGCGGGCAGTCATTTTTTTGTTTATAAGGAAGTAACAAATGGAAAAACATATACTAAAATAAGGGAACTTTCGCTTGAGGAAAGGATTGAGGAAATTGCAAGAATGTTATCGGGAAATGCAAAAAGTTTTGCCGCAACCTCTCATGCGAAAGAAATTCTTAAAAGGAGGGGTTTTATTGTATAAATCGGGCAGGCAGAGGTATGAAAAAGAAGGAGACATTATATATTATCCGTCAAGAGTAAAAATTGAAGCGGATGATAAGGTCTTTGAGGTAGTTTTACGAAAGGCGTTGATGTGCGATGTTAAGTCGCTTTACGGTCTTTTTTACGAATATTCTAAGGCAGGGGAAATGCTCCCCCGCTCAATGAGCGATATATATGAACATTTAAGAGATTTTTATATTGTGGAAATAGAAAAAGAAAACGGGGATGAGACAATTTCCAATCCAAGCGAAATTATAGGGGCCTGTGCATTAACCATGGTATGGGAGAATCTTGCCGAGATAAGATCCTTAGCGGTTAAAAAACCATATACGAGAAAACTTATAGGGACCAAATTGATAAAGAAGTGCATTGAGGAAGCAAAGTTTTTCAAAATAACAAGTATATTCGCTCTTACTTATAAGCCCCAATTCTTTCAAAAATCAGGTTTTACGATAATAGACAAATCGGAGCTTCCGCACAAGATATGGAACGATTGCATAAATTGCGTTAAATTTCCCGATTGTTTTGAGACTGCCGTGATGCTGAAATTATGATACAAACAGGGATAAGAATAGCTTAAACTGTTTAAAATTTATATTCCTGTAATTGGGGGGGGGGAGCGGTGGACAAAATCAAAACTCTATATTATAATGAAAATAATAAAAAAATAATAAAATAATATGAATAAAGAATTAGGTCCTCAAACTATTGATTTTTGCGTTTTTGTGGTATCCGATTCTACCGGTGAAACCGCGGAAAAGGTTGCAAGGGCTGCAATTTCTCAATTTTCTATCCCGAATGTCCACTTAAAGAGATTTCTATTGGTCGATTCGGAGTTAAAATTAAGGGAAATTATTACAGAAGCTGCGGATAAAAAAGCCCTGATTATATTTACATTAGTTAAAGATAATCTAAGGAATATCATGCTTCAAGAGTCGAATGAAAAGGGTGTCGCAAGCATAGATATTATCGGTCCCGTGTTAAACTCCATTTCATATACGTTAAACCTTTCTCCCGAGCGTAAACCGGGATTAATCCACCGCGTAAACGATGAATATTTTAAAAGGATAGATGCACTTGAGTATGCCGTAAAACATGACGACGGACAGAGGATAGATGAGATAGATGAAGCCGACGCACTTATTTTGGGGGTATCCAGAACATCAAAGACCCCCCTTTGTTTGTTTCTTGCTCAACGCGGTTTTAAAGCCGCCAACGTTCCCATAATAGACGAACAGGCTATTGACGGGATTATCTACAACGTCCCCAAAGAAAAGATATTCGGCTTGGTTTCCGATGCCGTTAGAATCTCAAATTTGAGAAAAGAAAGATTAAAAAGAATGGGGCTTCCCTTTTCATCGGATTATATCTCAAAAGAATCCATCGAAAAGGAATTGGCGCATTCAAAAGGTATATACGGCAAACTGAATGCTTTTGTTATAGATATTACCGATAAATCTATCGAGGAAGTCGCCGCGGATGTTATCTCCCATATAAATAATAAATAAGAACTCGTCTTGCGCTTGTTAAAAATTTTATTGAGTAATAGAATTAAATGGCAGAGTAAAATAGATTTATTTAAAGGAATGAATAGCAAATGAATTTTGATGACGTAGTTTCATTAATAGACGGTCTTTCTAAAAAAAAGGGGATACGGTATCAAATTTACCTTTTTAATTCAAAGATATCGAAAATGGAGTCGGAGAATCATTCTATATCAAATTATACCGATGCCGAAATGAACGGATTTAATCTAAAATTATTAAATAAAAAAAAAATGAGTTTTTCGTATTGTTTTGGGCTCGAAGAGCAAAAGGTCAGGGATACTTTTGATAACACACTATCCCTGTTGAAGTTTATGGAGAGTAATGATTATGCGGACATAACAGGCGCGGGTGATATTTTCGGCGCCGGCTTTGAAGAAAAATTAGGGATTTATTCTTTGAAAGCAGGAGAGATAGACATAAATAAAAAGAGGGAACGGCTGTTGGAGATGGAGGAAGCCGCATACTCTTACGATAAAAAGATATATAAGGTTGATAAACCAACCTATTCCGAATCGTTAACCACAAAAATGATCCGCAATTCTAACGGCTTAAATTTATCGTCTAAAAAAACCTTTTACGAAATTTTTTTATCGGCTGCCGCAAAAAAAGACAATGATAGTGCTTCCGGGTTTGACTTTGATTTTGCCCACGAGTTCGATAAGTTGCAATTTAAAAAGGTTGCAATGAATGCCGCAAAAAAAGGGGTCGATCAGCTTGGGGCAAGGATATTAGACAGTGGAAGCTATAGCATATTATTTGACAACCTTACCTCTTCGGAACTTCTGGCGGTGTTAAAACAGTCCTTCTATGCCAACAATGTTTATAAGAAAAAGTCTATTTTAGCGGGGACCCCCGGTAAAAAGGTTTTTTCCAATAAACTTAATATTATAGACGACGGACTTTTACCGGGTGGATGGGCGACGGACATCTTTGATGGAGAAGGAGTAAGCATGCAAAGAAAGCTATTATGCACCCATGGCGTTGTAAATTCTTTTCTTTGCGATACCGAATACGCAAATAGATTTAATACAAAGTCCACCGGAAATTCTACTGTTATTTCATATATGCTTCCGCCGGAAATTGGTTCGACTAATTTTTTTATAGAAAACGGGGAAACAATGCTCATAGACATCGTCGGGTCAATGAGGGAAGGCTTATATATAAATGAACTTATGGGCCTGCATATGGCCAAGCCTTATACAGGCGAATTTTCACTCGGGGCATCCGGTTTTTACGTTAAGCACGGCAAGATTGAATTTGCCGTCAAGGGAATTGTTATAAGCGGCAATTTAATCCAACTCTTTAATAACGTGGTAAGCATCGCAAATGATATCCGGTTTTCCGGCGGGGCTGGTTCACCCTCGATATTGGTTAAAAATGTTCAGGTTTCCGGCAAATAAATTATAAAATTCACGGAGCGCGGCTAAAGTGGCAATCGGATTATTAAAAAGTATTTTTGGAACAAGCAATCAAAGAGAGATCTCAAAGTTAAGACATACATTAGACAAGATTAATTCTTTGGAAGTTAAATATTCCGGTTTTACAAATGAAGAACTTAAGGGGATGGGCTTTAAGTTTAAAGAGGAACTTAAGAAGTTTTCAAGCGACCTGCAGGATAAAAAATTGGAAGAAATCCTGCCCGAAGCCTTTGCTGTTGCAAGAGAAGGGGCTAAAAGGGCGTTAAATATGCGTCCGTTTGATGTTCAAATTATCGGAGGGATGGTACTGCATTCGGGTAAAATAGCCGAGATGGCGACGGGAGAGGGCAAGACGCTTGTGGCTGTCCTTCCGGTTTATCTTAACAGCCTGACGGGAAGGGGTGTTCATGTTGTAACGGTTAATGACTACCTTGCCAGAAGAGACGCGGAATGGATGGGTAAGGCTTATGATATTTTAGGTCTTTCTGTCGGCGTAATAACAAACGATTTAGACGACGAGGCAAGGAAAAAGGCTTATAACTGCGATGTGACTTATGGAACTAATAACGAGTTTGGCTTTGATTATTTAAGGGATAATATGAAATTTTCCTTGGACGATTATGTTCAAAGGGAGCTTAATTATGCGATTATAGATGAGGTTGACTCGGTATTAATAGACGAGGCAAGGACTCCGCTTATAATTTCCGGTGAAGCGGATGAGGCTACCGAATTATATTATAAGGCTGAAAAGGCTGTACGTTCTTTGCAAAAAGATATTGACTATACCGTTGACGAAAAGCTAAAAACCGCAATTTTGACCGAAGAAGGGATAGAGCGTGTCGAACATGTATTAGGCATAAAGAACATTTATGACCCCAGGCATCTTGACGCACTTCATTCCATAAATCAGGCCTTGCGCGCGCGCGCATGCTATTTCCGTGACGTGGATTATTTAGTTCAGGATAACTCGGTTGTTATAGTGGATGAGTTTACAGGCCGCCTTATGAACGGAAGGCGTTACGGCGAGGGGCTCCATCAGGCGTTAGAAGCCAAAGAGCATCTTAAAGTCGAAGGTGAAAACCAGACCCTTGCGACCATCACTTTTCAAAACTTTTTCAGAATGTATAATAAGCTTGCGGGAATGACCGGAACTGCCGATACCGAAGCCGAGGAATTCAAAAAAATATATAATCTCGATGTGGTAGTTGTACCGACCAATAAGCCGATGATAAGGCTTGATTA